>JBKHJD010000001.1:0-32871 GCA_046538315.1 Syntrophobacteria bacterium | reverse complement strand
TGTGTTCGATTTCACAATTTCCCCCTGAAATATGGGTTTTAGCGACAGAAACTAGTTATTCACCTGGGCTGAGAGGCAGCAGGCTAAAGGGGCTCCGCAGGTCGCGGCCTTCTGTTCTCGGCGCCGTTTTCGGCTGTTTCAAACGATGCCTGACCGTTGCAGGTGCTGGAGGAACTCGTAAAATCCCTGGCGGCTCAGATACATCACCTGAATGGAGGGGCCGAACTGGATAAGGTCCCGGTTGTACAGGGGCTGATTCTGGTAAGCGAGGAGCTGTTGGCTATTTACCCTGGTCCCGTTGGTGGAGTCGGCGTCGACAATCTCATAGGAATCTCCATCGGCCTTGAGAAAGTAGGCATGAAGCTTGGAAACTGTGGTGCTGGTAAAGACGATATCGTTGTTGGCCGCTCGGCCTACGCATATCATAGTACTTGGACCGGAACTGCTGTGCTTGCGGATTTCAGTGACCAGGGTTTCGGAGATCTGTGATTGGGTGGCAGGGGAGGGATCCCCGGGCTGCTCGTTGTTGTAGTCATTTGAAAAGGTCTCAAATTGAAAGCCGCTCACCTCGAGCAACTGCTCACCTTTGGACCAGAGAAGCACGGGATGTTTGTGCACTTCCAGAAAAGCGCTGCAGGTAACCCCCGCTGCTTCGCGTATATAATGGGCAAGCGATTGAAATCTTTCGGCCATCAATACCTCTCTAGCTCGGCACCGTGCTCGCACTCCTTGTTGGGGCGGAGAGCTAATCGTTGCGGGTAAGCACCATGTAGTCACCACTTTCCTGCAAGCTATACCTGCGATTGTTCACCTCGAACTCAGGTTCGTACCTGAAGGAAAGGTTAAGATCTCCTGCTGTTGCTATACGTTCCAGAAGCCACGACAGGACCCTGCTTATCTCATTAATTTCCGAGAGCATAAGATTTTGAGGGACGGCGATTTCCTTGACCTTGAAATAAGCGGTCAGGCCGCGAGTTACGAAGATCGCTTTTTCGGCAAGGTGGACGATTTCTACCACCTGGGTGGGATCCTTCTGGTTGGCGATGGTGGCCAGGACGACTTTCTTGCTCGACTCCGAACCAGTAGATAGCTGGGGCATCAGAGGCTCCTGTTGGAAGATACCGGTTCAATCCGGATCATTTCCTCCCCTTTAATCCCTGCCCGCCTCGCGCCGATTCCGTCATCCTCGACATGCAGGCTCTGGGAAAGGAATCGAAAAATAGCCTTTAACTTACTAACATGTTATCAGCTCATTTGACAAGTCCTGTTGCCAGCGCTCGTATCCAACAAATTGGCCTGGCGGTACGAGCTTCCGGGGGAGTGGCGGGTCGGCACCTTCCTGCCCATTTCCATTGACTCCTGCTGCTCGTTCAGATTAAAGTAACAGTATTGAAGGCGTTTCAGCTGTGATCAATCGTGAAGACCGATATGATTGTTCCTGGAGTTGGGGGATTGGTCTCTTTTTGGAATCCAAGAGCAGAACAGCCTGAGGTGGAGAAAGCTTATGGTTGAAAAAAAGCCCTGTACAGTTGGCATACTCACCGGAGGCGGCGATGTTCCGGGTCTAAATCCGTGTATCAAGACGCTTGTGTACCGGGGTGTCGAAGAAGGTCTCAGGGTTATGGGGATCCGGCGTGGCTGGGGCGGGCTGCTGGCGTTCAACCCTGATGATCCCGAGACCAAAGATACAAACATCATCGAACTGGACAAGTCACAAGTGCGCACGATAGATCGTTCCGGCGGCACCTACCTCCATACCTCGAGAACGAATCCTGCGAAAGTGAAGTATGGAGAGATTCCAGAGTTTCTCAAAGGCCAGGCGAAGCAGGATGTCCTCAACGATTTTACCGGGCACGTTTTCAGAAACCTGGACTACCTCGGTATCGATGTGCTCATTCCCATTGGTGGTGACGATACCCTCAGCTACGGTGAGCGGCTCCACCAGGAAGGGTTTCCTGTCGTTGCTATTCCCAAGACCATGGATAACGACGTCTTCGGTACGGATTACTGTATCGGTTTCTCGACTGCGGTAACCCGCAGTGTCAACTTTATCCACGCGCTGCGCACCTCGACCGGTTCGCACGAGCGTATCGCCGTCGTGGAGCTCTTTGGCCGGTACTGTGGTGAGACCTCACTGGTGTCGGCATACCTGGCCAGCGTGGATCGGGCCATCATCTCCGAGGTTCCCTTCGACCCGGAGAAGTTGGCCGATCTCATTATGGAAGATAAATGCACCAATCCCAGCAACTATGCCATGATCACCATCAGCGAGGGGGCCAGGATGGTGAGCGGCACGATGATGCAGAACGGTGAGGTCGACGCCTACGGTCATCGCAAGTTGGGGGGAATCGGTATGGTAACGGGTGAAATTCTCAAGAAGCTCACCGGGCAGAACATCATCTATCAGCAGCTCTCCTACCTGATGCGCAGCGGTGCCCCGGATTCTCTTGATCTGATGGTGGCAGTGAATTACGCCCACATGGCCATCGATCTTGTCCTCAGAAATGTCAGCGGCCGGATGCTCTCCTTGCGCCAGGGGATATACACCGACGTACCCTTGAGCAGTATTACCACCGGCCAGAAGAGAGTGGACGTACGGGAGCTATACGATGTGGAACAATACCGGCCCAAGGTTCGCCACGTAATGGGAAAACCAATGTTTCTCTATTGAGGGCAGAGGAAAGGCGAACTGTGCCGATTTCCCGCCGGGCATCCTGGCCAAGCGGCTGCTGCGCACCGTCTGTCCCAAGTGCACGGAGGCCTTCCGCTTCGAGAGGGAAAAATTCGATTTGCTCGTGCAAAAATATGGCGAGGATCCCTTGGACGAGGTGCTAAGGCGACAATCTGACACTGCTATCCGGCCACGGTTGTGAATACTGCCCAGGCACCGGAAGGTCTGTTTCGTTTACACCTTTCCCCCATATTGCGGCCTCCTTGTGAAGTGTTGTCCAGTATATGGCTCGACGGCCCGGAATTCAGTAAGGTGCAATTTTTATTGGAATTTTTAGGATAAACTGTGATAGTCTAGAAAATCTCTGGAATCCGTCGTTCGGGCATAAAGGAATTCTTTTATGGGTGCGAAGAGGATCGTGATTATCGATGATGATCCAGAAATTTGTGATGCTTTGAGTGAGATACTCTCCGATTACAATTACGAGGTTTACACCGCGCTGGATACACGGACCGGCTACCAGTTGCTCCTGGAAACCAGACCGGATCTGCTTATACTTGACATCATGATGGCAAGCATGCACGAGGGTCTGGATTTTGCCACCAAGATCAAACACAGAGAGGGCATTTACGGAATGCCCATCCTGATTGTCTCCGCGCGGCCGCCGGTGGAAAAAGGATACGGGCGGAGTCTGGATCAGGACCTCGACTGGATCCATGCGGACATCTTTATGGAAAAACCTATCGACCCGGAAGAGTTCATCCATAATGTGAAACTCCTTCTCAAGGAGTAAGGTAAAGTGCTGTGCCATTGGTCCGTTTCCTGCTTTTCCCCACAACCGGGAGTTGACATTGTTTCGTCCTCCCATCTTGTAGGCCCCTGCCACGATCTCCAGAACCTTTGCCACAGCCCGGCAGCGGAGGACAGTGCCCCACATAATACTTCACGGACGCCATTGCCTGGCTAGCATAACAATCACAGAGAACAATGTGGTACCGCAGTCTTGGTTTTAAGCTGATCTGTTCAGTGAGCGCCATCGCCGTTCTGGTTATAAGCATCTATGCGTCGGCAAACATCAAGACCCAGAGAAATCAGCTCATCGAGGAGGTCATCTGTAGCACGAATCTGGTAAGTGAGACCATCAAGCGCAGCATGCGCTACGACATGCTCAAGTATCAGCCGGAACGCCTCCACCGGGGTATTGACACCATTGGCGCGCAAGAAGGCATCGAAAAGGTGCGCATCTTCAACTACGTGGGAGAAATTATCTATTCGTCCGACAAAAAAGAGATGGGCACCATGCTGGACAAATCGGCAGAGCAGTGCTACGCCTGCCACGCCAGGGAGAAGCCATTTGAACGGCTGACCACTTCAGCCAGAACCCGAATCTTCGAAACTGAAGCTGGTCACCGTGTACTGGGCATGATCAATCCCATCTACAATGAGCCGGACTGTTATTCGGCACCCTGTCATGTTCATCCCCGGCAGCAAAAGGTCCTGGGAGTCATGGATATTGATGTCTCCCTGGCCAGGGTGGACGCGATGATCGCCAGAAGCAAGGAAAAGATGATCCTTTTTGCGGTGGTGGCCATTCTCGGCATTGCCCTGATTATCGGTATCTTTATCCAGCGTTTTGTGAGTTATCCAGTCAGGGACCTTCTGGAAGGGACCGAGCGTGTTACCGCCGGAGACCTTTCCACACCCATCAACATCTCATCAAATGATGAGATTGGCACACTGGCACGTTCTTTCAACCAGATGACCAGCCAGCTACGGCTCTCGGATATGGAATTGAAGGCCTCAGAGGAAAAATACCGTTCACTTTTCGATAACGACCCCAATCCCATTTTCGTTTTCGATCGCTCCACCTTCCAGATCCTGGATGCCAACATCCGCGCTACAGAGAAATACGGTTACTCGAGGGAGGAGTTGCTCCAGATGTCTTTTCTGGATCTGGGCAACAGAGAGGATGTCGATAAGATCAAGTCATCGGTGGTGGAGGCCTGCATCTTTTTGCCCAAGATCATGCATCGCAAGAAAGACGGGAGCGTTATGCATGTGAACATTCACTCCTGTCCCCGGCAGCACCTGGGTGAAGAGGTAATCATTGCCAATGTGGCGGACATCAGCGAACGGATCAAGGTCGAAGCCCAGCTGATTCAGGCCGGCAAGATGGCCATCTTGGGCGAGATGTCCGCGGGAGTGGCGCACGAACTGAACCAGCCCCTGAATGCCATCCGCATCGGCAGTGACTTTATCAGAAAAATGGTGAACCGGGGCGAGCGCTTCGCCTTGGAGGCTCTGGCCAAGGTCTCTCAGGAAATCTCCGAGCAGGTAGAGCGCGCTGCCGGTATTATCAACCATCTCAGGGAGTTCAGCCGCACGAGCGACCTGGACGAGCTGGAACAGGTGGACATTAATAAGCCCATCCGTGATGTCTTCACCATGCTCGGTCAGCAGCTCAACATCAGGCAAATCCAGGTGAACCTGGAACTGGATGAGGATCTTCCACCTGTCCTCGGGGTCAGCAACCGCCTGGAACAGATCTTTATCAATCTGGTCATGAACGCCCGTGACGCTATGGAGGAAAAACAGACCGTCGCCTATCAGGGTGAGCAGGAGAGAGTCTTGACCATCCGCTCCTTCCGGGACGACGGCAAGGTGGTGGTGCTTGTTTCAGATACGGGCACGGGCATGCCTGAGGCCATCAAGGAAAGGATTTTCGAACCCTTTTTCACCACCAAAGAGGTAGGCAAGGGCACAGGCTTGGGCCTGTCCATAAGTTATGGTATCGTAAAAGATTATGGAGGTAACATTGAGGTGGAGAGCGAGGTTGGGGTCGGCACCACCTTCAAATTAACCTTTCCGGCGCTCACCTGAGTAAAGGATGTGCTGGAGGAAAAGATCGGTATGACGAAACTTCTGGTGATCGACGATGAGCAAAGCACGCGGGACCTCCTGAAAATTTCCCTGGAAAGCGACGGCTATACGGTGCTTGCTGCCGAGGACGGGTACCATGGGCTCAGGATCTTTGCAAAAGAAAACCCGCCTGTCGTGTTAACGGACATCAAGATGCCCGGCATGGATGGAATCGAGGTACTCAGGCGAGTAAAAGCACAGAACCCTGATGCAGAAGTCATCGTTATCACCGGCTATGGGGAGATGGACCTGGCGATTCAGGCCCTCCAGCTTGAGGCATCGGATTTCATCCACAAGCCCATCAGCGACAAGGCTCTTGCCGTTGCCCTGCGGCGCAGCAAGGAAAAGATCTGGCTACGGAGCAAGCTCCGGGAATACACGGAAAAGCTGGAAGGCAAGGTCAAGGAAACCTCAGATGAAATGAAAAAGATCGACGTATTTGAGCGTAACCTTGTCCAGACATCCATGGACGGCATCATTGCCAATGATCGGGACGGCGACATCATCCTGTTCAATGAAGGGGCTGAACGTATCTGCGGCTACACCCGGGAGGAGGCCATCACCCAGTTGCACGTGAGTCAGCTATACCCTGAAGGCGAGGCCAGGAAGATCAAGAAGAAGATCTATGGGCCCGAATACGGGGGAGCCGGCCGTCTGATCAACTATGAAGTGAATATGCTCTCCAAAAGCGGCGAACCGATCCCCATTTTACTCTCCGCGACCCTGCTCTATGAGGAGGGCCGGGAGGTGGCCACCGTGGGGTACTTCAAGGACATGCGCGAGGTCAAGCGGCTGGAAGGGGAACTCATAAAACGCTACGAGTTCGAGCACAACCTTATTCAGACCTCCATGGACGGTATCATCGCCAATGACCCCCAGGGAAACATTATCATTTTCAACGAGGGAGCCGAACGTATCTTCGGTTACACCCGAGATGAGGCCCTGTCCGGTATCCATGTCAGCGAGCTTTATCCGAAGGGCCAAGCAAGAAAAATCAAAAAGATGACCTACAGTCCTGAATGCGGCGGTTCCGGCCGTTTGGTGAACTATGAAGTGGATGTAATCAGAAAAGACGGCAGTAGAGTACCTATCTTGCTCTCCGCGACCCTGCTCTATGAGGAAGGTCGAGAAGTGGCGACCGTGGGTTACTTCAAGGATATGCGGGAGGTCAAGCGTCTGGAACAGGAGCTCATCCAGAGTGCGCGTATGGCCGCCATGGGCCAGGCCATGGCGGGTATTGCTCATGGGGTGAAAAACATTCTCCACGGCATGAAACTCGGGGCCTTCATGGTGGACAAGGGCCTGAACGGCGAAAAACCCGAGCTGCTTCAGAAAGGCTGGAAACTGGTAAGAAAGAACATCGACCGGATATCTAAAATGACTCTGGACATGCTGAGCTATGCCCGCAGCGGGCCGCCTGCTCGCCAGAAGTGTTGCCTGAACACTCTTGTAAGTGAAGTCTGCGAGTTGATGGCGGAGAAGGCCCGGCAACGGCAGATCAGCCTGGTCTCTGATCTGGATAGCTCTCTAGCCGAGGTAACTGTAGACCCCGAGGGAATCAACACCTGTCTGCTGAACCTTGTTACCAACGCCATCGAGGCCTTTCCGGAAGGCGGCGGCGGGGGCCGGATAACCATCTCCACCCGGGACCAGGCCGAGGCCGGAGTGCGTCTGGATGTCAGGGACACCGGCAAGGGTATGAGCAAGGAACTCCAGCAAAAAATCTTCAAGAACCTCTACAGCACCAAAGGTGCCCGGGGTACAGGCCTGGGTCTGGCCATCACCCAGAAAATCGTTCACGAGCACGACGGTACCATCCAGGTAGAATCGGAGTTAAACAAGGGCTCCTGCTTCACCATTACCCTGCCCAAAGAAGATCCCGCCACCCAGGATCATTAGTTGCTGCCAGCCGTGGCCGTTGAGTCGACTCGGAGCGTTGTCGCCCGCGTCTCCGTCTCTCAGCGTGCTCGTTCTAGCGCTTGCCACGGGGGATCTCAAAGGTTCTGCCGATTGCCCGCAGTGCTGCCTCCACGTGATCGTCGGGGATGACACAGGTTGACGAAGTAATGGTGGTGGCATTGCTGTAAATCTGGATGCCGGCCCGGGCCAGCGCAGTGAAGAGCAGGCCCGAAGGACCGGGACGTATGTCGAAATGAGGGCCCAGAACCCGGATCACCGCGACCGACTCCCGGATAATCACCGCGCGAGGTTGCATTCTGGCCCTGATGTCATCCATTTCCGGTTGAAGCCGAAGCATTGCATCGCCGGTGACGCAGATAACCAGATCACGGGTGGCATCATTACTGATGCCTTCGAGGAGAAACTTGATGGGAACACCGTGGCGTTCGAGAAGATCGAACAGAGGGCGGCTGGTGCCAGGGCGGTTGGGAATGCCCAGGAGACTGATCTGGACCAAACCGCGCTTGGTCTTGACAGGAAAGATTTGCAGGATCTCATCCGGGCTCATGGAGGATGACGTGAGCTTCGATGTTATCTATGGTTGTTGCGGCTTCATCCAGCAAGATGGAAGCTCATGGTAGCTCGAATACTTGTTCCAGACAGCTGAGAGCTTGCTGGAGGTATTGGCCGCAGATCACACAGGAGATCACCGAACTGGTATTGTTGGCGGCAAGGGGTTCGATACCGTTCAGGCGCAGTGTGGCGAACAGCTGCTTTGCCACTTGGGGTTGCTCTTTATGGGGGTATATGGAAATGACGCGGACGTCGGGGCGATACGAAAATTCCTTGATCCCGATAGAGGCCCTCTCCTGCTGAAACAGATCCACAGGCGTCACCTCTACCACGTTTGCTTCGACACCCACATTGAGCACCGCGTTGCCGGCGGCGTCCTCGTACTTGCTGATAAAGCGAACATTGATCCTGTAAGCGCCCAGCAAACTCAAGAACGTGGCTGAAGAACTGCCGTCGTCAGCAGGAAGCAGTACAGTTAGAAGGGCGAGTTCCGGGCTGTGGAGGATGCCGCTTATCCTTATCTTTTCGGCTCTGGGCGCGCCGATACGGCGCACGATTTCAAGGGTCTTGCTCTGTTTGTCCATGGAGAATCTGCCCTCGAGGTTCAGACCGGAGCGCTGCGGTATTCCTGCTTGTTGTCCTGTCAACAGCTGGCCGGGGGACGGTCTCTGCTGCTTCTGGGTACGGCAATTGTGGGAGCTACGCAAGCTGTTTATCTTTGACTCACCTGTAACCAACCGCTATCATTTAACTACTATACCATATGAGATGAGTTGTTGCGTCAGGTAATTTTCTCTGAAATGGAGCACCATCCTTAGTGGCCGGGCGGCAGTGACCCATGCCCACCGGTTACCTGCCCAGGTACCAGGGTTGTCATGTCCCAACAAACGAGCAGCCTTCGCCTCATGATCCTGGCCGTATGTGCGAGCGGGATGCTCGTGGCCGTTAAATTTGCGGCGTACATGCTCACCGGCTCAGCAGCCATCCTCTCTGACGCCCTGGAATCCATCATCAATGTAGCCACCAGCGGTTTCGCCCTCTACAGTGTCTATCTGGGTGGCCGACCCCCAGACTTCCGCCATCCTTACGGGCACGGCAAAGTTGAATACTTCTCGGCTGGGTTCGAGGGGGCGCTCATCATGTTGGCCGCTGTCGCGATACTCTACAAGGCGATTCCCGCTTTTCTCCATGAAAGAGTGCTCATCAAGCTGGAGCTGGGTATCCTTGTAATGCTGGGGACCTCACTGGTAAATCTTGCGCTGGGGATCTCTCTGGTCCGCACTGGAAGGAGAATCAAATCCATCGCCGTTGAGGCGGACGGCAAACACCTGCTGACTGATGTCTATACCAGTGTCGGGGTGGTAGGGGGACTGATACTGGTTCGCCTGACCGGCTGGCAACGCTGGGACCCTCTGGTGGCCTGCATCGTGGCAGTCAATATCGTTGTTAGCGGATGGCGGCTTTTGGGAGAGTCTTTTCAAAGATTGATGGACAGGGCGGATCCCGAACTGCTGGGCAGGATCGTGGAAATTCTCAACCAGCACAGGCAGCCGGAGTGGATTGACATTCATCAGCTCAGGGCACGACGTTATGGACAACGGGTTCATCTCGACTTACATCTGATCCTGCCGCGGACCTACGGTCTGGTGGAAGCACACGCTCAGGCCAAAGAAATAGAAAGGATCCTCCTGGAATCTCTGGACGAAGTTGATGAGGTGATTGTCCACCTCGACCCCTGTGAAGATCCCCTGTGCTGGCAATGTCAGAGGCAAAAGTGCGAGGACCGCATCGGGGCGGGCGGCGGTACCGACAAGCCCTGGCGTCTTGAAGATCTGGTGACGAAAAGGAGACACAGCTGGCAATGAGCTGTTGAAGGAGTTCTTTTCAAGGAAATGCGAGCTTTGTGCGAGGGCAAGCCATTTGCAGCGTAGCGGGGCAGCCGAGAGTTCCCGCTGGGAAAAAAGCCGAGGAAGAAAATGAGCGCCGTCAGGATGGTCTATGCGGATGCTTCTGGTCAGATCTACGAGCATCCTCACCTGGAGATGGCCGGTGCGAGTGCCGGTAGGCACCTGCCGGTTGATGAGGGCCTCCTTGAACCGCTGCCGCCCGGTAGCGAGCTTTTTATCCTGCCCGGACGCTTGCCTGTGGGCTTCGACCGTACGAAGCAGCATTTTGTAACTGTCGCGGAGGACCCGTACCGTGCCGGGCACAAGGTTTGTCCAGTGGCTGCTTTCATGGCCCCTGCTTACACCCAACTGCTCACCGCTGCCTACGAGCAGGAGCGGGACGCTCCGGTGCTGCCTCTGTTCAGCTACACAGCGGTAGGCTGGAAAGACGGACAGTTTCTGGTTGCAGGTACGCGGGTGGATCCTCTGCCACGGCAGGATATTGACCGGTTTGATGCGGGGGAGGTGGAGAGGCGAACCAGGCAGGCCCTTGCGCGGCGTAGCGGTAATCGCCTGATCCAGCACCTGGGAACCTGTGCGCTCACATATGGCTGCCCGGCCGCCAAGAATTACTTTCTGGGACGCTGGGAGGCACCGCTTCCTACATCACCGCAGTGTAACGCAGGCTGTCTGGGCTGTATCAGTCTCCAGACGAATAGCCCCATCTGTGCCTGCCAGGATCGGATCAGCTTTGTTCCAACTTCGGAGGAGGTCGCAGAGGTGGCGGCGCCCCACCTCGAGAACGCCGGGGATCCGGTGGCGAGCTTCGGCCAGGGATGCGAGGGTGAGCCGCTTTTGCAGGCTGAAACTCTGGCCGCGGCCATTGATCTAATTCGCTCCCGTACAGGCCGCGGCACCCTGAACTTGAACACCAACGGCAGCCTGCCACATGCGGTGGCCTCGCTGCGCGACCATGGTCTCGACAGCATTCGGGTAAGTATCAATAGCGCCAGGGAAGTATACTACAACCGGTACTTCCGGCCACGAACCTACGGCTTCTCGGATGTCATCGCCTCCCTGCGGCTCATGAAGGCCCGGGGCGGCTTCTGCTCCATCAATCTTCTATGTCTGCCCGGGCTTACGGACGCAGAAGAGGAGGTGGAGGCCATCATGCGCCTTATTGATGAGACCGGTCTTGATCTGATTCAGTTGCGCAATATCAGCATTGATCCCGTGTGGTACCTGCGGGGAATCGGATACCAGGCGAACGGCCCGAGTCTCGGCATCAGGGAAATGATGGCACGAATCCGGCGGTCCTACCCGCATGTGAAGTTTGGCTACTTCAATCCGTGTCTTGATCCGGCATAGACCAGCTTCGAATAGAGGATGTACCATTATGAGAACATGGCTGTTGAATTCCCTTATGGCATTGTGTTGCTTTGGATTATGGGCATTTCTGCCCAAAGTTGCAGTGAAATATATAAGTCCGAAAAGCGCGCTGGTCTATGAGGTGCTGGGTGGTATGCTGGTAGGATTTGTGGTTTTACTCAGCCTCGATAAAAGACTGGAGGCCAATATCAAAGGGATAATTCCGGCATTACTTACAGGGATAGTAGGATACATAGGATTCTTGTTCTTTCTGTATGCAGTTCAAGCGGGTAAAGTCTCTATAGTTGCTTCGTTGACCGCTGTATATCCATTAGTTGCCGTAATACTTGCGATGATTTTTCTGGGCGAGAAAATTCACGTTTTGCAGTATATCGGGATAGTATTTGCACTGGTTTCTGTAGTGCTTCTATCATATAGATAATGCCCGGAAAAAGAGAGTACTTCTTGACAATGTACGTGGTCTCCAACCCGGGAGGATCCAGCCATGAAAAAAGTTATTGTTGCTCTGGCTTTCATGTTTCTGTTGCCGAATACGGCTCACGCTATATGGTACGATGGTAAATGGTTCGATGGGGTCGAGGAATACAGGCAATATAAACAGTACCATGATCCAGTACGTCAGCGGAGCCATTTGCATCCTCAGCAGAGAAGAAAATACGAGAGGCGTTTCAACAGGTGGTACAGGACAAAGTACAGGTACCGGCCAGCAAGGCAGTTCCACAGAAGCTACTACCGAAGCCAAAGGTAGCCGTCCTCCTGGGATCCCTGCCGAGGCGGCCGTTAGTCTCTCGATTTCTGCTGGTAACAGGGAAGATACTCCAGGTCGACGTTGTGCATGGCGTGAAAGATGTTGCCGCGGATCTTGCGATTTTTCCGGTAGAGCCCCTGGAGCATGTCGCGGATTTCCTGACGCCTGCCACTGTTTTTTGACGGACAGGGGTTGACTGCGGCGGGGAAGCCTCGGGTCCGGTGAAAGCGGCGGATGGTCTCTGAATTCAGGAGCGCAAGCGGCCTGACAACCGTAATTCGGCCGGCGAAGAAAGGCTGTCGCGGCAGCATGGTGGCCACCTGAGAACCGTACATGATGTTGATGAAGAAGGTCTCGATGAGGTCATCGAGATTGTGGCCGAAGGCGATTTTGTTACATCCCAGATTGTCTGCTGCTTTGAAGAGCGCGGTCCGCCTCAGGCGGGAGCACAGGAAGCACGGATTCTCCCGGTTTTTCGAACTGTGCGCCCTGGGACCGAATTGCGAGTGAATCAACCGGTGTTGAATGCCGAGGGATTCCGCCCAGGCCTGTACAGGTGAATAATCATATGCCTTGAAGCCGAGGTCCGCATGGACCGCCACAAGTTCATAGGGGATGGGTATCCGCTGAAGACGATCATGCAACAACCAGAGCAGTGAAGTGCTGTCCACTCCACCACTGAGTGCCACCAGAATGCGATCATCTGCATCGATGAGCCCGTAACGCTGGACAGCCCTGCCTACAAGGCGGCGAACCTTCTTCTCAATGTAGGACATTTTTGGACGAGGATGCCTTGACATACCACATAAACGGATAAACGGGTTCCGACTGCGGAATTCGAATTTTGGAACCTGGATGACACCTTATTGGCCAGAGAGATTGTCCATCCGCGGATGTTGAGATTATTGCACACGATTGGCTCTGTTGCAAACACTTCAGCCGTTCCCCGGACGAGGTTCGTGCCATGGTAGGTTGGCAGTATTGTCCATTATCTGGTTTTGCTCCAGAGCAAAGAAAGCGTTTTCACTGTGCCGTTTTCTGGTGTGGCCTTTTGTAAGCAAGGTAGCTGGCAGTCCAGGACAGAAACGGTGGGTGCGGCCAAGCTTGCAAGTGGTATATGACGGTGAGCCGGTTGAGACGCTGAACAGATAGGAGGACAAAAGGGTGAGGGAAATCATTGCGACCGAAAGGGCTCCTGCGGCCATCGGGCCGTACTCCCAGGCGATTCGCTACCATAACCTTCTCTTTGTTTCCGGACAGGTGCCACTGGATCCGGCAACAGGGGAGACAGTCGGGCCAGATATGGAGACGCAGACCAGGAGGGTGCTGGAGAATGTGAAAGCCATCCTCGAGGCAGCCGGAATGACACTGGAAAATGTCATAAAATGTACCTGTTTTTTGAAAAATCTGGAAGATTTTTCCATTTTCAACGATGTTTATAGTTCTTTTTTTGCTGGAGTTCTCCCGGCTCGAGAATGCGTGGAGGTATCGAGGCTGCCCAGAGATGTACTGGTGGAAATTTCAGCCATTTGTGGAAAGTAGTTCGACAGACCGCACAGCGGCCAGGGAGCGAGGACCGGTCTGTTCCCCTGGAGGAGCAGGATGTGCGGTCGCTTGAAAACCGGCGCTGCTTGAGGGGTGAGGACGCTTGCCTTGGAGTAAAGACGCCTTGGCACCATGACAGTAGACGCTCGAGGCACTCCGCAGCCTTGATCGTGAAGCGCAAAGAATGTAGATTGTTCGAGAGCAACCCTGGTGATGATCGAGCAGCGGATTTTTTGCCCGGGGGCCAACAGTGAGGGCGCCCGAAAATTTCTGGGAAAGGAGAGGATTATGGAAAAATGGGTCTGCCAGGTCTGCGGGTATGTGTATGATCCTGAAGTTGGAGATGATGAGGGAGGCATTCCCCCCGGAACTCCTTTCGAAGAACTTCCTGATGATTGGAGTTGCCCTGTGTGTGGTGCGAGCAAGGAGGAGTTTGAAAAACAGACCTAGGGAACTGCACTGAACCCATTCATGTCGCGGACATGTGCAAAGCGGCGGCCTGTAGAGAATGGCCGCCGCTTTTTCTCTACGGTGGCGGTTGGGAAGTGGACCAGCGAGCCCTGTTGCATCCGGCCTGCGGCAGACTGCACGGCCGCTTCAATCTTTCTCTTACAGTTCTCCGATTGCAAACTTAATTTGTTCGTATTAAACTTATAGTAAAAGAAAACAGAAGGAGCCAGTACGGATCAGTGAAGATTATTTATTGCAAAAAGTACGAAAAGTATGTGAGCAAACACCATTGTGAATTTTTCAATGAAGGCGAGAACTGCCCTTACTACAATCCCACCACCTGGGCGAGTATCAAGGAGTTACTTCAGGATGTAACGCGTCCAAAATGGGAAATCGGTGAAGTTGTAAAGCCTTTGAAGTGCAGTCTGCTGAACCGCGAAGCACTCTATGGGCGGGGCAGGGGAAGGAGCCGAATTCAGTCAGCTTCGGGCAGGTAGTGGAGTTCATGAGCAAACCAGAAGAGGTCCTCACTGTAGACGGGGGGTATGGAGAGGGTGGTGGTCAGATCCTCCGTACCTCCCTGGCACTTGCCGCCATCACCGGCCAGCCGGTTAGACTGATCAATATCCGCGCAAATAGGAAGAACCCGGGTTTGCGCTCACAGCACCTGTCGGCGGTGCAGGCCTGTACCCAGGTGTGCGGATCTGAAGTTGCCGGTGTCCGTCTGGGCGCGCGGGATTTTACTTTCAGGCCTGGACCGGTACGTGCCGGCAGCTACATTCTGTCCATCGGTACGGCGGGCGCGGTGACCCTGGTACTGCAAACCATCCTGCCGGCCCTTGCCCATGCGCCGGGTGACTCCGTCACAGTGATCAGCGGCGGAACCCATGTGCCCTGGAGTCCACCTTTCCATTACCTGGAGCGGGTATTTGTTCCCATGATAGGCCGATTGGGCTTTCCCTGTGAGGCTTCCCTGGCTCGCTGGGGTTGGTACCCGAGGGGAGGTGGGGAAATACAGGCTACCATCAAAACTGCAACCCCCGCAGCAATGCTGGGACTGGACCAGCCTTTCGAACTCGAGTGTATTGAAGGAATTTCGGCCAGCAGTCGACTGCCTGAACACATCAGGGTGCGACAGAAGAAACAATTACAGAAACGTTTGAAGGCAGCCGGCATAGAAGCACGTATTGCCGTCCTCGATGTCCCTGCCCTGGATGCCGGGTCGTTTGTCTTTATCTGCGCTCAGGGGAAAGAGTCGATTGCAGGATTTTCGTCACTGGGAGCACGTGGTAAACCCGCCGAACGGGTGGCGGATGAAGCAGCTCGGGATCTCTTTGATTTTCTGGATTCTGGTTCGGCAGTGGATTTCCACCTTGCTGATCAGATCCTCATCTACCTTGCCCTGGTTCCAGGAACGCAAAGGATAACCACATCCGCTGTTACCCGGCACCTACTTACCAATGTATGGGTTATCGAACAGTTCCTGCCGGTCCGGTTTGAGGTCGTGGGCGGCCTGCACAGGCCGGGCCTGGTGATCAAGCGGGACAGGTGATGAGGCGGATCTGGGTCAAGGGGGAGTCTGCTCCACCGCGAGCAATTGAATCCGCCTGAAGGCGGCTTCGAAATGTAAGGAAGGATAGCCGATTTCATTCAACTCGCTCGCTACGATCCACTCCCGCTTGAAGAGCGGGATTGGAACTGCGCTCGCTGGAGCATTTTCGCTCCATCTATGGAAGTGTGGGCTTTGACAAACCATCAAATCTTCATGCTGGGCCTTACGAAGGCCAGGAGCTGAATCAAAGGTTGCTTAGGTGCTCGCGGTTTCGCAGCCTCGCCCTTGACCCTGACTGAAAAATGGGGAAAGTCCAGTTGCGAATGACCAGTTTACATGGCGGCAGTTCTGTGTTAGTCTGCGTTCACCTCCTGCGGCATCTATTTACCTTTCCTTCCAGCGGCCAGTCTAGGGCTTTTCGGAACACAGACCCATCAGTGTGTCCTGGTCCAGGGAAACGGCGGGAAAGATATCATGGTTGAGAACCACATTAAAGAAAAGTTGATGTTTGAGAAAATTCTGGTGGCCAACCGCGGAGAGATAGCCGTTCGAATCATGAGATCGGCGCAGGAACTGGACATCAAGGTGGTGGCCATCTATGAAGAGACAGACAAAGACGCTTTCCATATCATGCGGGCTGATGAGGCTGTCTGCATCGGACCAGGTCCACGCAAGGACTATCTGAACATCAACCGGATTATCGCTGCGGCGAGGAAATCCGGTGCGCAGGCGATTCATCCAGGTTACGGCTTTCTTGCTGAAAATCCTGATTTTCCGGAGGCCTGTATCAACGCCGGCCTGGTCTTCGTGGGCCCTCCACCGGAGGTCATCCGGAGTCTGGGGAGCAAAATAATTGCCCGCAGGATTGCCCAGGAGTCAGGGATATCCGTTATCCCCGCTACCGAGGCTCTTTCCCAGGGCAAAGAGGGCGGACAGGAGGCACTTGCCTTCGCCGCTGAATACGGCTACCCTATCATGATCAAGGCAGTCTCCGGAGGCGGTGGTCGCGGCATTCGCCAGGTCATGGACGAGAAGAGTCTGCTTGCGGGGTTGAAGCAATCACGCTCCGAGGCCCTGATGGCTTTTGGCGACGAGGCCGTTTACCTCGAGAAATGCCTTCATCGCCCCCAGCATGTGGAGGTGCAGATCCTAGCCGACATGTACGGCAATGTGGTCCACCTGGGCACCCGTAACTGCTCCATACAGCGTCGCCATCAGAAACTCATCGAGATCGCTCCCGCCGGGCTCAAGCCAGAGCTGACCGAGAGAATCTGCTCGGCAGCAGTGGTCGCAGCCAGGGCTGCAAACTATTTGAGTGCGGGAACGGTGGAGTTTTTGGTGGAGCCTGACGGCTCTTTTTACTTTCTCGAGGTGAACACCAGGATTCAGGTGGAACACACGGTAAGCGAAGCGGTGACCGGCATCGACCTGGTGCGCGAGCAGCTGCTGATCGCCCTGGAGGAGCCCATCAGCTTTTCCCAGGACCAGGTGACGGAGCGGGGCTACGCCATCGAACTGCGAATCAATGCCGAAGATCCCAAGAACAACTTTTTCGCAAGTCCCGGGGTGGTGCAGGTGTACCAGTCCCCTGGGGGCCATGGCGTTCGGCTCGATGGGGCAATCTACCAGGGTTACGAAATTCCGCGTTACTACGATTCCATGATGGTGAAGTTGACGGTCTACGGTTTTACCTGGCAGGAGGCGGTGGACCGGTTGGCTCGGGCCCTGGAGGGGTTTTTGATTGTGGGGGTGAAGAGTACGATCCCCTATTTTCAGCAGATCGTTCATGAAGCGGACTTCATTCAGATGAAATTTGATACCTCCTACATTGATAGCCACCCGCACCTTCTGGATTACCAGGAGGAGGCAAGGGAGGTGGACAAGATAGCCCGGCTCATTGCCGAGATCAATGCATATGAGCATAACCCGTATGCCCAGTAATGAAGGTGCATGGCGCAAAGGACGTTGTGCACGGCCAAAAGGTTTCAGGATCGGTGCATGGTCAGCGAGCGAAGCGATAGCCGGGCGATTCTTGAGGGGAAAAGGAGTGGGGCATTGGAGCAACGAATTACCACAGAGATGACCGTCAAAGAGATCCTGGACACCTTGCGGGATGCAGACGGCTACTATCTCTGCAACAATGAACGGGATGTTTCTCAGTCTGACTTCAAAAACCGCCTGATGCCTATGACCACCCAGCGCGTGGCCTCCCATCGGGAGGCAGCCGGTTTCTTTTCTGTGGAGGTAAGCGGCGGGGCGTCTGTGCATGTGGATCTCATGCGCAAACAGGTAAACCCCTTCGAAAGGCTTCGCATCGCACGCAGGTCTATGCCAAGCACGTTGCTCCAGACCGTATGCCGTGGAGCGAATCTGTTCGGCTATCGCCACTATCCTGAAAACGTCATCCGCCTGGCGGTGAAGGAGTTCGCCAAATACGTTGATGTGTGGAGAGTGTACGATTTTCTCAACCATGTACCCAACATGATCCCGGTTTTCGAGGAAGTGCAACGGGCAGGGCGAATTTTGATGCCGAGTATCTGCTTCAGTACCGGCAAGGAGCACACTGATCGGTTCTATGTGCAGAAAGTCGGGGAGATTCTGGAGGTGACCGGGCCCGAGGTCATCGTCTCCATCAAGAACCATTCGGGCCTCGGAACGCCCAAGCGCATCGGCCAACTGGTAGAAGCAATCCGCGCATCCTTTCCGGAAGTCATCCTGCACTACCACGGGTGCAATACAGACGGCAACGACATTGGCCGGATGAGCGCTGCGATTCTGGCGGGAGCGAAGATCTGTGACGTGGCAGACCACGGCTACGGGGCGATATACGGTCAGGCTCCCGCCCTGTCGTTTATCCAGAATCTCGAGGATTATGGCAAGAAAGCCCTGGGTATGAGTACCCGAGCCCTGGTCCAGTGCTCGGATATTTTGCGCCGGGAGCGAAGGATCTACGAGCCGTTCGAAAGTCAGTACCGGGGTCATGATCCAACGGTGGCTTCCTACAAACTCACCGGGGGCGCGGCCGGTAGCACCTTCGAGCAGGCGGACAAGGGAGGATTTCTCGACCGGCTGCCCGAGATCCTTGGAGAGATGGCCCGGGTTCAGGTGGAGCTTGGAAACTGGTGGTCCGTGACTCCCGGATCGCAGATTCTCTGGACCACCGCGGTTAACAACATCCTGTACGGCCGTTACGCGAGACCTTCTCTGGATTTAAAGAATCTTATCCTCGGCCGGTATGGACCATTGCCCTTCTATGACCCACAGGAATGGATCTGCGAGAAAGTTCTGGAGTCTCAGCGAGCTGACGGCAAGAAGTGGCATCAGATCCTCGCCGATGAGGGTGGCCAGGTAAAGCCGCGGGAAGCGGACCCGGATCTGGAACGCCGTAACCTGGAGGTTCGGCTGGGGCGCCCGGTCTCAGATGAAGAGCTGGTGCTCTACCTCCAGCATCCTTTTGACACCGTTTCGTTTTTCGAGTTCCAGGCCCGCTACGGCAAGACCTGGCTGTTGCCCCCGGAGGTCTGGTTCCGGCGAGGCGGTTTCAAGGCAGGAGAACGCATTACATTTGCAGATGAAAGTGGCAAACCGCACTACATGGAGATAATTTCGACCCGCTGTGAGGGATCCAGCGTATTGACTTCCTTGTTGGTGGATCATGTGTTTCACACGTTGAGCGTGGCCCTCGAAGGTGCAAACGTGCGTCCACCTGTCCAGTGAAATCTCTGTCTCTGAAAAGTGGGTTACATAGTGACTACTGCTTTGAGATTTCATTATGCCACCGAACGGGACAGAATTTATCAGACGCAGTACTAGTGTCTAGTGCGTACTGCCTGGTGCCTACTGCTTACTGCTTACTCTTCAGCGGGATCCGTAAAACATTGCCGGGCCGGCTCATCGAAGCGCAGACTGATCTCATAGATGCCGTCTTCCAGACTGCTGTGAATCACGTAGCCTGTCTTGTGGAATACGCTCAGCATACTTCTGTTGGCGGCGAGAACGTAAGCGACAAAACCGGTGACTCCCTTGCCCCGGGCGATTTCAGCCAGGTAGTGAACCAGGAATGTGCCGATACCTTTGTGCTGCCATTCGGCGCGCACGGCAAAGTCGACCTCTGCAAAGTTGGACTTTTGATCCAGGATATACCGGCCAACTGCGATGATTTTTTCCGAACCGATCTTTCCGATAACCCCCACAATGGTCATTTCGGTCTCGTAGTCGATGTTCACCATCTCCTGGGTGTCACGATGGGGAAATACCTTCATGGCCGAAAGGAAGCGGTAGTAGATGTCCTGGTCCGGCAGAGAGTAGAAAAACTCCTGGAGCCCTCGCTCGTCGGTGGGCTTGATGGGGCGAAAGTCGACCCTGATATCTGGATCGAAGATCTGGTGCGTCTCCCACTCCTCAGGGTAGAGCTGAGAAGGCGGCAGTATCTGGTCTTCATACACGTAGCGTATGCCCTTGGCCTGCTCAAGGAGCTGTTCGCGAAACCCGGGATGGGCGATATTGATCAGGCTCAGAGCCCGTTCGCGGATAGTTTTTCCATGCAAGGAAGCGATGCCGAACTCGGTGACCACATACTGGGCGGAGGCCCGGGTACCCACCACTCCGGCACCGAGTGTCAGGTGGGAGACGATGCGCGACCTCTGACCGTCGGAGCTCGTGCTGGGAAGCACGATCACAGACCTGCCTCCCGGGGAACGTAACGCACCGACACTGAAATCGGTATACCCGCCTATGCCGCTGTAGATCTTGTGGCCGAGGGAATCGGCACAGGCCTGCCCGGAGAGGTCAACCTGAAGGGCCGAATTGATGGCCGTCATGTGGCGGTTTTGACTGATCACCTCCAGGTGATTGACGTAATCGCTGGGGTGGAGTTCCACCTGCGGATTATTGTAAACAAAGTCAAACAACTTGCGGGTACCCAGGCAGAAGCTGGTGATAATTTTATCCCTGTGAATACTCTTTTCCCTGCCGGTTATGACCCCCTTTTCAATCAGGGGCAGGTAAGCGTCGGTAATCATTTCGGAGTGCACCCCGAGATCACGCTTTTCGGTCAAATGGGAGAGCACCGCGCTGAGGATACGGCCGATGCCGACCTGGATGGTAGCACCATCGTCCACCAGCTTGGCCACGTATCTGGCCAACCTCTCCGCAACGGCTTGGCGTCCGGGCAGAGGCATCTCGATGAGCGGTTCTTCACGTTCTACAACGGCGTCCAGTTCGCTGACGTGAAGAAAACTGTCTCCCAGTACCCGCGGCATCTGGGGATTGACCTGGGCGACGACCCGGCGGGCACATTCAGCTGCTGCCTTGACCATGTCCACTGAAACCCCGAGGCTACAGAAGCCGTGCTCATCTGGGGGAGAGACCTGGATGAGCGAAAGGTCCAGGGAGAGTGCTCCTCTCCTGAAGAGGTTTGGTGCCTGGGCAAAGTATACGGGGACATAATCGGCGCGGCCTTCGAAGACCGCCTCCCGGAGGGCATCAGTGACGAAAAAGGTCTTGATCCGGCAGGCGTGGCACAGGCTGTCCTGGATCAGGGGGCTTGGGCCGAGGGCAAGGGCGTAGATCACCTCCACGTCGGTACATTTAACCAAGCACGAGGCCAGAGCTTCTACGAGATGCTGGGGTGTGCCGCAGCCCGTGCCAATGTATACCCGGTGGCCGTTCTTCAGATAGCGCTCGAGAGCATTGCGGGCAGTCTGGAGCTTGCTCCGGTACGAGTCCTCCCAGTTTTCCAGGAACATCTGTTGGCTCCCCCTGGGCCGCAAAGCATACAGTCCCGGACCCAGCCGGTCGTTGCCGCCTCTCCCCCCGGCGGTGCATGCATGCTGCCGGCTGGAGACCACTTTGTATAATGTACTGTATTGGGCATTATAGAGCGCTGCGTCTGCTCATTCAAGGCCCAGAGAGTAAAACATCCACGCCCCAGGAGGCGGTTTGCTGGCATTGAAATCAAAGGTTTCTCTTGACAACGGCAAAGCCTGATCTTTTAATGAAAACTTCATTGATCGGGATGTGTTTTTGTGCCGTAGGCGCTCAGTTTCCAGACAGAAAGAGTGACTCGTATGGATAATCAAGGCCTGGTTTTTCTTTTTCCTGGACAGGGTTCCCAGTATGTGGGCATGGGCAGGGCATTCTACGATACATACCCGCAGGTGCAGGAGCTTTTCTCCCGTGCCGACGAAGTGCTGAATATGGACATGAAGGCGCTCTGCTTTCAGGGTCCAGAGGATGAACTTGTACGTACCCAGAACGTACAGCCTGCAATCGTGCTGGTCAATATGGCGTGTTTGACGGTTCTCCGGCTCCACAAGGTGGAACCTTCAGCAACTGCCGGACACAGTCTGGGAGAGTACAATGCCCTGCATGCTGCCGGGGTGCTCGATGAAAAAGCGGTGCTGGAGCTCGTAGGGTTTCGGAGCAAGCGAATGCAGGAGGCCGCAGAAGAACATCCCGGTGCCATGGCGGCTATCCTCAACCTGTCTATGGACAAGATTGAAGAAATCGCCAGGGCGTGCGACGTCCAGATGGCAAACTTCAATTCGCCCGGGCAAATTATTGTCAGCGGCTCTGAAGAGGGCGTACTTCAGGCCATGGAGATGGCAGGGGCATGCGGGGCGAGGAAATGCGTGCGCCTGAATGTAAGCGGACCGTGGCACAGCCGCTTCATGGAAAGCGCCCGGGAAAGATTTCAGCACGATCTGGCCAACTATGCATTCCAGGACCCAGAGATACCGGTGGTGGCTAACGTGGACGCTGGCTATGTTACCGGCGGGAATACGGCTCGAGAGAATCTCGCACGCCAGCTCTGCTCTCCGGTACACTGGCAACAATCCGTGGAAAGGCTTCTCAGGGACGGGTATCGACGGTTCATCGAGGTAGGCCCCAAAAGGGTGCTCCGGGGCCTGATGCGACAAATCGACAGGAACGCAACTGTCCATTGTGTGGAGGATCCCCAGAGCCTTGAAGCAAGTATCGGGGAGCTGCAGCCGTAGCTTCTGGCGTGCAGTCACAGCTCACGACCAGGTGGATGGGGGTGTACCAGGAAAGACAGAGGCGTATGGAGGTAAGGATGCCATGAAGGTTCTCCCATGAGAGCACAACTGGGCCGGGTGAACGAGAGTGTCGCTTTTCTCAACAAAAGGGTCGATATCCAGGCAGAGGTGGGGATTGTTGTCGGGACGGGGCTGGGAGGACTGGGTGATCGCATCCAGATCGCCGCCGCGATTCCCTACCGGGAAGTCCCGCATTTTCCGGTACCCACCGTTGCAAGCCACAGGGGACAACTCATCTTCGGCTCCCTGGGCGGCAGAAGAGTCGTGGCTATGCAGGGCCGCCTTCATTACTATGAAGGCTACGAACCCAAGGAGATCACCTTTCCCGTTCGGGTCATGGCCGCCATGGGAGTGCGAACCCTCATCATTTCCAATGCGGCCGGCGGATTGAATCCGCTGTTTTGCGCTGGCGACCTCATGCTCATATGTGACCACATCAATTTTACCGGTCTGAATCCCCTGCGCGGCGATAATGTGGAGGAATGGGGGCCGCGTTTTCCGGAGATGACCGAGCCGTATAACCGCAGGCTGAACGAAGTGGCTGAACAGGCGGCTCGGGATCTGGGCATCAGGATCCATCGGGGTGTCTATGTGGGGGTTACGGGTCCGAGCATGGAGACTGCCGCGGAAACGCGCTTTCTGCGGCTCATGGGCGCAGACGCTGTAGGAATGTCCACCATACCGGAGGTGATCGTGGCCGTCCATGCGGGGATTCGTGTTTTCGCTCTGTCGGTCATTACCAATGTCAACCTGCCGGATGATTACAAGCCCGCTCCCATTGAACAGGTCATAGCCACGGCTAAGGGGGCGGAGCCGCACATGGTGCGACTGGTGGATGAGCTCCTGAAGAGAATGTAGGAATGCTCCCGTGGAAGATCAGGGCGAGACAGAGGCAGTGTGGCTCCAGAGCTTGCCGGCTCATCTTTTGTCCGGCCAGAGAGACCCACACCGATATCGGTCCCTTGCCGGTTTGAATACCCTGGCATTTTCTCGCTTCGTGTACTCTATTCTTCCTCAAAAAAGCATGAGACCGACTCGGTCCCTTCCATGAGGATGGAACCAGATGGGGCGACTGTTTTCCGTGCTGGGGATTCCCGGCTTGCTTTTTCTTGCCTTTCTCTTCTGCACAGACCGCAGACGCCTTTCCTGGCGAACCATTCTCGGCGGGATTGCCCTGCAGTTCTTGCTCGCCCTCGTGGTTCTTCAGACCCGCCTCGGCCACCAGTTCTTTCATCTGGCAGGTCGTGGTGCGGCAGAACTGATCGGTTTTACCGAAGCCGGCTCCCGCTTTGTTTTCGGGGACCTGGTCTCCACAAAGAAATTCGGCCTTATTGTGGCGGTGCAGGTGCTTCCGGTGATTATTTTCTTCTCCTCGCTGTCGGCCATCTTCTATCATTTCGGTATCCTCCAGTGGCTGGTTCGGCAAATGGCACGCATCTTTACCAGAACTCTCGGGCTGTCCGGAGCCGAAGCGCTGGGCAGCGCGGCAAACGTCTTTGTAGGCATGGTGGAGGCCCCCCTTCTGGTGCGACCCTACATCGAGCAGATGACCGAATCGGAACTCTTCTGCCTGATGAGCGTTGGCATGGCGACCATCGCCGGCAGTGTGATGGCCGCCTATATCGGCATCTTGCAGCCGCACTTTCCTGAAGTGGCCGGACATATCCTCGCGGCCAGTCTTATGAGCGCTCCTGCCGCTGTGGTGATCTCCAAGATCATGATCCCGGAGACGCAAACTCCCCAGACCGCCGGAACGGTGAAGACTTCCTTCGAAAAGCATGATGTAAACTTCATCGATGCGGCGGCGCGCGGCGCCTCGGATGGCGTGTACCTGGCGATAAGCGTGGCGGCCATGCTCATTGCCTTCATTGCGCTTGTAGCTATGGTCAATGCCTTTTTTGGACTGTTCGGAACCAGTTTTGAAACCGTACTCGGCTGGCTTTTTGCCCCCATTGCCTTTCTCATGGGGGTTCCGTGGAACGAGATGGTCCAGGTGGGGTCGCTGCTTGGACAGAAAACCGTGCTCAATGAGTTCGTGGCCTACCTCAACCTTGCGAAAGGTTTGGCCAGCGGCGAGATCGTCCTGAGCGCCAGGTCGCTCACTATCGCCACGTATGCTCTCTGCGGCTTCGCAAATTTCGGCTCACTGGGTATCATGATCGCCGGTATCGGCGGCATGGCGCCCGGGCGCCGTCATGATCTGGCCAGACTCGGAATCCGCGCCATCATCTCGGGATCCCTGGCTGCTTTTCTCACTGCAACCATTGCCGGTATCCTCGTATGAACCAGACAGGACACCCTGCACAGGACGGCGGGCATACCGGCCTCGACATGGAGCCATACTTATGAACCAGCGCACGGAGCCTAAAATTGCGGTTGACCTGCTGATCCACAACGCCCTCGTACTGACCGTAAATGACGCGGATGATATCTACCATCCCGGCGCGGTGGGTATCCGCAACGACGAGATCCTCTGGGTAGGCCCCGAAGACCAGTGGTGTTCACACCTGGAACCGGTGGAGCGGCTGGACATGGGCGGCGGGTTGATCATGCCGGGGCTTATCAATGCCCACACCCACGCCGCCATGACCTGTTTTCGGGGTCTGGCCGACGACCTGCCGCTAATTACCTGGCTCAACGATCACATCTTCCCCGCCGAACGAAAAATCAACGGAAAACTCATCTATCAGGGCACATTGCTCGCCTGTGCCGAAATGATCCTTGGCGGCACCACCACCTTTTGTGATATGTATTTGTTTGAAGATCAGGTGGGCAGGGCGGCGCGTGATGTCGGCATAAGGGCTCTGGTGGGGGAGGTACTCTACGATTTCCCTTCTCCCAACTACGGGCCGCCGCAGCAAGGTCTTGCCTTCACCCGCGATCTGATCCGCACCTGGCAAGGCGATCCGCTCGTTTCTGTAGCCGTGGAGCCGCACGCGGTATACACCTGTTCTCCGGAGCTCCTGCGAGGCTGCAAGGAAGTGAGCGATGAGTACCAGGTGCCCATGATAATCCACCTCTGCGAGTCCGAGGAGGAAGTGAGGCAGGTAAGAGAGAGATACGGGGCTTCGCCGGTGGGCCACCTGGAGCGACTGGGCCTGCTGTGGCCACAACTCATCGCCGATCACTGCGTGGTGCTTACCGATGAAGAGATGGACCTTCTGGCGGAACACGGTGTCCGGGTGGTGCACAACCCTGAGAGCAACATGAAGCTTGCTTCCGGGGTGGCTCCGGTGCCGGATCTCCTGGCACGGGGCGTGCCCGTGGGGTTGGGCACGGATGGCTGTGCGAGCAATAATAACCTGGACATCCTAGAAGAGATGGACACGGCCGCCAAGCTGCACAAGGTTCACAGGGGCGATCCAACGGTGATGGCTGCCGAGACTGTTGTGCGCCTGGCTACCAGAGGGGGAGCTCGGGTTCTTGGTCTTGATGGGAAGGTGGGCAGCCTGGAGCAGGGCAAGAAGGCAGACCTCATAGGCCTTGATCTGGACAGGCCGCATCTGACTCCCCTCTACAACATCTACTCCCATCTGGTGTACGCGGCCTCTGCCGCTGACGTGGTTCTCACTGTGATCAATGGTCGCGTAGTAATGCAAAACCGTCAGCTGCTCAGCCTGGATGTAGAGAGGGTGATGGCCGAGGTGCGGGCCATTGCCCGGAAGATCAAGGGCTAGGACGCCTGGGACAGAGACAGAAGGTTTCAAAACGAGGCTTCCTTCCGCACAGAACAGGGAAAGGCGATGTGCGCTTTTTGGCGGTGTACCGGGATGTGAGTGATGGAATCCAGTAAAGACAGCAAGACTCTTGCTGACCTGCTGATTTCCGGCGGCCTGGTGCTGACCATGAACCAGGAGCGGGAAACGTGGAGCGAGGGTGCAGTGGCCGTTTCCGGGGACCGGATTGTTGCCGTGGGCAAGGCCTCGATTCTGGCAGAGGAGATTCAAGCACGGGAGCGGCTGGACGCCGCCGGGTGTCTGGTCATGCCGGGCCTGATCAATATGCACACGCACGCGGCCATGACCTGCTTCCGTGGTCTGGCTGATGACCTTCCCCTCAAGCAATGGCTCCATGAGCACATCTTCCCGGCCGAGGCCCGGCACATCAATGAGGACTCTGTCTACTGGGGGTCGATGCTGGCGGTAGTGGAGATGATCGGAAGCGGTACGACCACCTGTTGTGACGGCTATTTCTATGAGGGCAGTGCGGCAAAGGCGGTGGCTGAGAGCGGCATTCGGGCAATCGTCGCCCAGGGAGTGGTCGATTTTCCCGCTCTCGGTGTGCCTGATCCCAGGGCGAACCTAAAAGCGGCAGAGGCCTTCATTTTTCGCTGGCAGGGCAAATCAACCCGCCTCAGGCCAAGCATTTTCTGTCATTCGGCCTATACCTGCTCGCCCGGGACCCTGCGCCGGGCCAAGGAAATCTGCACGGGGCACGGGGTCCTCTTGCAGATTCACCTGGCGGAGACCCGGGCAGAGGTGGAAGAGGTGCAGCGGCTTCATGGCCGGCCGCCGGTCAAGCATCTCCAGGACCTGGGCCTGCTGGATGCCGCTACCGTTTGCCACCATGCGGTCTGGGTGGATGGAGAGGAAATAGAGCTCCTGGCCCATGGCGGGGTGGGGGTTTCCCATAACCCGGAGAGTAACATGAAGTTGGCCTCAGGGGTGGCTCCGGTCCCGGAGATGATCGCCGCGGGAGTTAAAGTGGGACTGGGAACCGACGGCTGCGCCAGCAACAATAACCTGGACATGTTCAAGGAAATGGACACTGCAGCCAAACTTCACAAGGTCCACCGGGGTGATCCAGCCGTCTGTTCTGCCGTGGAGGTCACGAACATGGCCACTAGAGGAGGGGCCGCCGCTTTGGGTATGGCAGATGAAATCGGGTCACTGGAGACCGGCAAGAAGGCAGACATCATCACCATAGATCTTGACCAACCACATCTGACCCCGATGTATGAGCCGTGTTCTCACCTGGTGTATGCGGCTAGGGGAGCTGATGTTCGTGATGTGGTCATTGACGGCAGGGTTGTCATGCGCCGGGGCCGGATACTTTTTGCCGACAAGCAGGAAGTGATGGCCAGGGTGAGAAAGATTGGCGGATCCATCCAGGCTGCCCAATACGACCGAACTGCGGACATCAGATAAGGGCCGCAGAAAAAAAAGACGATTCCCGGCCGTAAACCATCGGCCGCTTCGTCCTTGTGGTAGATAACACCGTCAGGATTATGCCTGACATCCGGAGGTGCCAAGATGAAACTGACCATTGTGTACGATAACGATGCATGGCAGAAGGGACTCAAGGCTGATTGGGGATTTTCCTGTTTTGTGGAAGCCCACGGCAGGGAGTTACTTTTTGATACGGGTGCAAGAGGCTCGATCCTTCTCAGTAACATGAAGGAACTGGGCGTGGATCCCAACAGAATCGAGAGTATTGTTATCTCGCACAGCCACTGGGATCACGTGGGCGGGCTTGAAGATTTGCTTGCGCTCAACTCCTGCACAGTGTTCCTGCCGACAACATGCAGGGAGCCGTCCGGGGCGAAAGAGGTAGTGAAAATCAAGGATGCGGGCGAGATCTATGAAAACATTTTTTCAACCGGCACATTGCATAACATGGAGCAATCACTTGTGGTTACAACGGAGAGGGGGGCGGCGGTCATCGCCGGATGTTCGCATCCGGGGGTACGAGATATCCTTGGGGCGGCAGCGAAATTCGGCGAGGTGCATGCGCTGATCGGCGGGCTGCACGGGTTCAGCGATTTCGATCTTCTCGAAGGCCTCGATCTGGTGTGTCCGACCCACTGCACGCAACACAAAAAGAGGATACAAGAGCTCTATCCGGACATATATATCCCGGGGGGAGTGGGGAAAGTCATAGAAATCTAGCAGGCTCACCTCCGGTTGAGCCGGAGAACGCCTCAACCGGGCTACTGTTCATCATCGGTCGTCCGTTGTCTTCAAACGGGACTCTCTGCGAGGGACAGCGGAGGGTCCTGTGAAAGAACCCATGATCACCGTCGGGTTTTCATCCCACCACGTGGAGGTGTTGCCTTTTGCCCGCGAGCAGATGGAGCGGCATCAGGTAATTGTGCTCGAGGAGCCGCCGTCGACAAATTTCACTCTCATGCTGGAAGGGAAGCTTTCCATTGATGAGTACATCCTGGAGCTGGATTCGGGATTTCCAGAATTTGAAAGGAGGATGTGCTCTCTTTTGCGGGAGCTTCACCATCGCGGCCGGCGGATCATCCAGGTGGAGCCCTACCTGGAGAAACTGCTCCAGATCCACGAACTCTTTGCTGCGGGTAAAAGCCCGGACGATGTCATGCACCTGGCTGAGCTGAGGGAAGTCTATATGGCCGAGAAATGGGCAACCGGGACTCTTATTGCCTACTATGCCCGCAGCATGGATTCCCCCTTCGAGACGGTTGTAGATGCGGTCAAGGAATTTGCCCGCGCCGATGCCTCGCGTCTCGTCCTCAGGGAGCGGCTTCGGGCCAGGGCAATCGCCTCATTGAGAACGCCCGATGAGGCTACCTACGTGGAAGCTGGCTACATCCACTATCCCCTGTATCGGTACCTGCGGCAGGAAGCGGCGGGCCGCGAAAAAGTCCGCACGGTCTTCCTTCTCGCCCCCGTGGTGAAAAAGCTCCAGGGGAAACGGCGGAATCTGGGGCCAGGAGATGTCCTCACCCTTCACTACTCCTTCCATGATCGACTGGGGGAGGATCTGGCGCGTCTGCTGGCGGCCCGGAGCCTGATCTACATCAAGCTGATTAACAAAGAAGAGCTCCTGCCAGGCGTATCCGAAGCGCCTCACAGTGAGGATGAGGTCAGGGTCAACCGGCTGGTGGATCAGTTGCAACTGCATGACTGCCGGGAGCTCTACGGCAAGATCCGCCTGGCGACCCGTGAAGGGGCGCTGGAGCTGACCGAAGCGTACCTGGAAAAAAGAGCGCCTGCGCATGACAATCCCCGAGGCCCATGAGCGGTGTCGTCCAGGGCAAAACACATGACCCTGATCGGAATCTCTTTGATAGTTACCCAAAACAGCCTTGGGCTGAAATGGGTAAAAGATGCAGGAGCCCTTGGAGAAAGCGGCAATGGGTAACGTCTTTAGGATTATTGCGCCGTACCGGTTTGAAGGGACGTGGGTGTTCGACGATCCGGGCGTGGGTCTGGAGAGGGAGCCCTTCGTCTGCGGGATTCCGGAGATGATCGACGAACTGGTCAAAGACATACCGGAGGCGCAGAACGGGTTTCGCCTTCTTTTTGCCGCAAGCCCTTTCCCAGGCTACCAGAAGGAAATCTCCTGGCTTCGGGAAGAGTATGGTGGTCACTGGTACAGGCTGGATGATCCACCGATGGAAGGCTGGTTGTGCCTGGCGCTCTACCGATATTTCGAGGAACCGCCGGCAAAAATCTTTGTAAGGGCGGAGCCGTTCGCCGTTTAAAAAGCAAGAGCTCACGGAGGCCTGATCGTGTAGAAGCACGTTCAAAGGGTTGTCTCGGCACCGAAATTGATGGCAAGTGGTGACGAAGGTACAGGAAGGACAAATTCTTTGCGCATTTATGATTGAAAGTAATAAACCATCTCCATGGGAAGCCCGAACCCATCACGTTCGGGTCGCTCGGAAATCGAAGATAGATTCCCATCGCCATTCAGTGCCGTGACGGCAGCCGCCAGAGCATCAATTATGTCGTCACGGGCAACAATCTTGCGAGGAAAAGCAGACAGCGCCTCTTCCAATAGTGCATCGCTTGCCGAGAAATGTTTCCGCAAAACCTGAAGCCGCTCTTCAAATCCCTGCCGCTGGCTTTTGTTGTTGGACATCGCTTTGCCGGCGTTGAGCGCCCAGAAAAGTACTTCAGGGTGGACCTCCCTGATTTTTTTTCTGGCTTCAAGCACTCTCCTCAGAAAATGATCCACCTCGCGGATCTTTGAAACTATCCCCCAGGTCTGAACTCCGATCCTGCGTGCGGAAAGCAAGTGATTCTTCTCAGATGCTTTCACGCGTTCAACGAATTCTAGTGCAGGGCGCAAGGGGGGCGTAAATACACTAGAGGTCCGGGGCGAACCGAGAAGCCTTCGGGCCTCTATGTCACAGGAGCGACTCTTATCACCTGTATCGTGCAAACCTATAGGGATGTCAATCAACAGCAACGTTGCATAAGATAGATTTTTCCAAATTTCCTCAACGTTATTGAATACATTGATTTTCCATCCCCTACGGTCAATCAGAGTCACTACGAACCACCCAGCCTTACAGCCATCTATTCCAACATAACTAGCCATGTATCGACCCAGCCGAAGTTCATAGAATCTTTATACAGCTACAGCACAGTAAGCAGTGCGGTGAGGCGGGTAAAGGTCCAAACCAAGCAAGACCCTTCTGTGCGTAGCCAGCTTGAAAAGCTCGAAAGGAGGCTGAATGAAAGCCAAAAGCAGACTTGACCCCTCTTTGATGTTATTTCAGATTTGCGTTTTTTGACAACTGTGATTACTGTTGGAATTTGTTTTATCTATTTCGAGCCCTCAAATACCAGCATCCACAGACCGATCAAGATGAAAAGCACACCGGCTCCTATTTTAATGTAGTTTTCCGGAACTATCCTGCTTACAGCAGCCCCGAAAACGACGGCAAGCAGGGATGTGAGCGCAAGGGCGCCTGCAGCTCCGAAGAACACCGCAAGCCGGGATTTGCTCTCAGCAGCAAAAGCAAAGGTGGCGAGTTGCGTTTTATCGCCCAATTCAGCAAGAAATATCATCCCGAAAGTCGTGAACAAAACCTTCAGGTCCATATGTTGTCCCTCCATTTGAGTCTGCACAGGTAGTAGTTGTTCATGGGGCCTTCCCCTTCATCCCGTCTCGCCAGCGGAGGGGAAAAACGAGTTTCCGGATTGACAGTATTCAATTCACCACAGAGACACGGAGAGCACAGAGCGAGCTTTCTTTTTGCTTGATCCGCGCCGATGTCCATCAGAAAACCCCACACATTCTCTCCTCCTTGACGATGATATTTACCCACACTTGACACACTCGGTACGGGTATTACGATGCAAAGACGTTGCAGACCACATAAGAGAAGCCGGGTCCGACAACTAATCCGTACCATACACTTCCATTAGCTCAACTTCGGCTTTCGGCGCGATCAGCGAAACGTATGTCTGGATATCGCGTAGATGTTCATCTACAGGCTGCTTTCCAATGCCAGGAGGGGCATACACCGTGAAGAAAACCCGGTCGGTTCTGGGCGTGATTCGGGTGCGACGATCAGGGCCGTATAGCACGGTGGAGAGGATACCCTGGGTATCAGCTATGAACATATCCATTGGCTGGGGCGTTTGCTCTTGACCGTCGATTCGAGTGTAATTCTCGCTGCCATCGGCCACATCAATCCTCACTGGTGGTTTCAAAACTTCCAGGTCATGGCCTGCTGTAAGGAGCATGTTTTTCAGCTCTGCCATGAACATGGCTTCAACCAGCGCTGCCACTCGAGGAATCGATTTCCCTTTACGGACTACTGACTCAAGTTGCAGTAGTACATGGTAGGTCTTTTTGAAACGCTTGTAGTAAGAATTATATGCCTGAATGACGCCAAGGCCTTTCAGCGCAGCCCTGTCCAGGTTACCAAAACGAGAGCGCAGCTCATTCTCAAGTTGTTGCTTCTCTCTGTCAAGCGCATGGTGATGCTCTGGGTTAGCAACATGATCCATGGCGAGTATCCCCACTTCAGCTCCAGGATAGGCTTCTTTCCATGCCTCTGACGCGATAAACATATTTGGACTCCTCAAGTTGCCGCCATTGATTGCTCTGGCGGAAATCGCCAGGCTGCCGCAGGAAAACCAGATTTTCGTTTCTGCGCAGCCCTTTCCGATAAGTCGAAGCATTGCCAACAAGGCGCTCCAAGGAAAGATTGGCCTTTTGGCGAAGGGCACTTCTTATGATGGTGGTTTTGAGGCGTCGGATAGCATTATGGCAATGAACTCTCGTTATTTGCAGAACTTACACTCGATGGCGCTACGAGTCTGACCGATCAGTTCTGTACCCCGTTGTTGCAGAACGTTGCCGAAAGGAGATAGAGCTCTTCCCTTGCTGCCGCTTTATTAATATGTTCGGCTCTGTCTGATTGAGGAATACTCCGTTAGTGCATTTCTGAATCGCAGAGTAAAAACGTTTAC
>JBKHJD010000091.1:0-7896 GCA_046538315.1 Syntrophobacteria bacterium | reverse complement strand
ACCTACATAACGGCAAAAAGCAACCAGTAGTGTCCGTTGCTTGTTGTCCGTTGTCCGTTGTCTGAATGAATCACCAAAGGCGTTTTGAAGTCCCCCGAAATCCCCCCTTACCCCCCTTTGCAAAGGGGGGAAATGTGAAGCACCGTCGGCTAATGAGAATCGTCATGCAACGGACGGCTGACCACGGACTACTGACGACGAGTAGTGCCCGTTGTTTGTTGTCCGTTGTCCGTTGCCAAAAAAGGTATCGCGGCTGGAAAGCCGCTCCCACAGAAAGCTCGAGCCGGCTGATATCCGAGCCGGATCAATGAAAATTTTGATGCAACGGACCACTGACAACGGACGACTGACTTTGCTCCAGTGTCAGCGTTTCAGGGGCGGGGCACCAGAGGTTGCAGGGTGGGGCAAAAGAGGATTTTTTCCAGCACCGCGGCGAACAGGAAAGGAACAACAAATGAAAAAGACCACTTCACTCAGGCTGCTCATTCTGGCTCTTGGCTTGACGGCAATGACTTTTTTCAGCGGACTGCTATGGGCGCCTTCCGCCCAGGCCTATGATCTACCCCTGGGGCTGAATCTGGGGTTTACGAGCTTTCTGGACGGCGCTCCGCCTGCCGGGCCCGGGTTCTATTACACGCAGTACCTGCAGTTTATCGGCTCGAATAAATTTACCGACGACGACGGCGATGATCTCCTGCCTGGCTCGGGTGAGGACCTGGATGCCTGGGTGAGTCTTTCCCAGTTTATCTACCAGTCGGACCAGGAGGTGCTCCTTGGAGCCAAGTGGGGCCTGGATGTGATCGTACCGTACGTGGCAATCGATCTGGAGTATGATACGGGCGGTCCTTTTGAGGACAACGGTTCAGGGTTCGGCGATCTTCTCATCGGCCCCATGCTCCAGTGGGACCCGGTGATGGGCGAAAACGGTCCCATCTTCGTCCACCGCCTGGAGTTCCAGATGATCTTTCCCACCGGAAAGTACGACGATGACAAGGAGCTCAACCCGAGCAGCAACTTTTTCTCCTTCAACCCTTACTGGTCGGGAACCTTCTTCTTTACACCCAAATGGACGGCCTCCTGGCGGTTTCACTACCTGTGGAATGCCAAAAACGACGACCCCAACAGGTATTTCGGCGACGCAGATGATAGTCGCGCCGGGCAGGCCATTCATGTCAACTATACCACCTCGTACGAGCTGCTTCCCAGGATGCTCCATGTGGGCCTCAACGGCTACTACCTCAAACAGCTCACCGACACCGAGGTGGACGGCCACGATGTCCCCGACCGGAAGGAGGAGGTCCTGGCTCTTGGTCCCGGGGCTGTGTTTCACTTCTCCCAGCATACCCACTTTTTCTTCAACGCCTACTTCGAGACCCAGGCGGAGAACCGACCGGAAGGCAATCGGTTCAACATGCGTGTGGTGCACCATTTCTAGACCATTTCTAGGCCCAATGCTGTTCACATGAGCCTGAAGTGCGAATCCAAGATTCGCCTCGTTGAGATAAAGTGTGCCGTGCTCCGCTTGGCACACGCTACATGAGGATACAACAGAAAGGTAGGGTGTGCTGAGCGGAAGCGAAGCGCACCGTCTCAAGAGTGGCCGCACGGTAATTCACCAGTATTGTTTCCAGGCCGCGATTTACGGACGGATCCCGGGACATCGAGGGCCATCAGGAAGCCAGGTAGTCCTGGATGTTTGCGCACAGTCTATGGATCATCCCAGAGAATGTTGCTTCATCGGGCTCCAGAAGCGTAAGCCGAAACCCCTGGAGACTCGTGCTGAAGGAAGTAAGGGGTACCACACAGATGCCGCTGGCTGCCAGCAGGTAGTAGACGAAACGCTTGTCCGCCTCAACGGCATCCGTGGATGTGAGGTGTTCCACCAGCCTGCGCACATCCGGGTTGCCGATGGGCAGAGTCTGCCGGTGGTTGAGACGTCCCTGCTCGAAGACCACGCTCATGTAAAAGGCGCCGTCGGGGCGGTTGACGAGCAGCCCGGGAATCTTTCTGAACTGATCAAAGGCAATGGTGGAGAGTTTTTCGTAGCGCCCCCGTCTGCTTTCCAGGAAGGGCGGATATTCGGGGTGCTGAAAGATAGCGGGAATCACCTTCTGGGGCAGAGTGGTGGAGCAGACCTCCACCATCTTGGCCTTGAGGATACTCCGGACATAGGTGGCAAAGAGCGGATCCCGGTTTGCATTGTAGACCTCGATCCAGCCGCAGCGGGAGCCGGGCCAGGGCATTTCCTTCGAGATCCCTTTCATGGCAAGGCCCGGTACCTCACCGATAACTGCGGCGAGAGGGCTGGTCTTCCGCCCGTTGAACACGAGATTCTGGTAGATCTCATCGGCGATGACAAAGAGATCGAATTCCCGGGCAATGGCCACAATCTCCTGAAGCACCTCCCTGGGGTACACCGCACCGGTGGGATTGTCCGGGTTGATGAGCAGGATGCCGGCCACAGCAGGGTTCTGCTTCACCCTCTTTCGCAGCTCCCCAACATCAGGCAGCCAGTGGTTGCGTGGGTCGAGAGGGTAACAGAGCGGCGGCTGGCCGGCGTGGACTGCCTCCGATGAAGAGTGGGTGGTATAGGTAGGCGAAGGTGTTATCACCCGGGCGGTGCGCCTGAGGAAGCCGTAGACTTTGGTGATGGCATCGCCGAGTCCGTTGAAAAAGATGATGTCCGCCGGAGTTATGTGGACACCGCCGTTGCGATTGTTCAGGCCCGCCAGGAACGTGCGGGTCGCCAGATCGCCCTGGGTGGGGCAGTAACCGTACGTAGAGTCCTCCATGGCGAGCCCGGCCACAATCGATTTCATCCAGTGGGGGATTTTCTCTCCTTTGGCCACCGGATCGCCGATATTTTCCAGATAGACCTTGATCCCGTACTGTTCAAGTTTTTCAACGACCCGGACGATATTGCGGATCTCGTAGGTAAGTTCGCCTGCTCCGATGTGGACGATGTCGGTTCGCATGATCTTTAACTCCCCTGTGCCCGACTGTCAGCTGCCGCCGCAGCTTGAGAAAAAAAGGGCTGCGTGGGAATATCGCAGCCCCAAAAATAAAAAGGGCTGCGGGATTGTGCCCGCAGCCCTGAATTGCCTCGTTGTTACTGAATGTGGAGTTTCTCCTCCTCCATCAGGACCACGGGCCGCCTGGCCGCGCGTGCCACGGCGGCGCTGGTAGCCCGGGCAACATTGTGGACCACGCTAAGAAAGAAACTCATTCTGACCCTTTCTCTGAAATCTACTGGCTGTCTACCACATTGAACCACGCATGTCATCAAAAAAATTCCCGGCAGTTCCTCAAGACCTGCACCGCGCTCATGTGATTTGATGGACATCCAGAACTTTTACCCGGTAGTTGAGGGTCCTCCCTGCAAGCGGATGGTTGAAATCAAGGATGAAATGGTCATTTCGAATATCGCCCACAAAACAGAGGTTTTTTTGCCCCCCTTTTGTTTCCACCTTCAAGACCATCCCTTTTTTGAGCTCTTTGCCCTTGGGGAACTCTTCCAGAGGCACCTTGATTGCTTTGGAGGCATCGAAGTGACCGAAGGCCTCTTCGGGCTGGACCAGAAATTGTCGTTCATCCCCAGCATTCAATCCCAGGATCTCGTGCTCGATCTTGGGAAGCACCTCGCCGGAGCCAAAACGGAAAACCACCGGGTTCTTCTTATTGGTGCCGAGCACCTTGGTCCCTGACTCCAAAAAAGCCTCATATTCTATGGTTACATATGTTCCAGGAGCAACCTGCGGCATAGACAATCCTTGCTGTATTTGCCTGAAGTGACTGATATGAATTACTTATGATCACGTGCCTTGGAATTAAACCATCTCTTCTCTGCCAGGTCAAGGGGGGGAAAATCGTACGTCACTGTATCGGCGAGGGTTTCTCACCTATTGTCCCGTCATTTCCGCCAGGCATCGCTTGTTTTGCAGGTGAACTGTATGTTATCTTTTACTCGTAGGGTAACTGGATATCGATTTTTGTAAGCTCACATTACAATAGAGCGATCAAACTCAGAATGCGAGTGTTCACCAGAAAGCGAGAGTCGGCCGAGAGCGTGCAACTGACCCTGCAACTCTACACCGACAGCCTCACCCTCCGGATCGATAAAGAAGCCTGCATCAAGTGCAATATCTGCCAGACTGTCTGTCCCAAAGAGGCCATACGGGTGGAGGTGTTCGACGAGGCCCTGGATATCACCATTGATCCAGATCTGTGCGTGCTCTGTGAACTGTGCTCCTACTTCTGTCCGGTCTCCTGCATCGAGCTTACCTACAACCAAAGCCCCAAAAAAATCCTCCTGGACCAGAAGGCTCTTCCGGTATTCCCAGAGAAAATCACCGTGGACACCAAAAAGTGCCCCCAGCCCTGTGCCCAGGTGGCTGAGAGGGAGAGCCGCTGGTGCCGGCGGGAAAGGCAATGGATCGACAACCTCCAGGAGACCTGTCCCAAACACTGTCAGACCTGTCTGGAAAATTGTCCCCGGGAGGCGTTTTCCGTGGAAGATGGTGTGATTCAGGTGGAGGAGAATCTGTGTCTGCGTTGCAGCCTCTGCATGGATGGTTGTGAATACGGCGCCATCCTGGTTCGCCCCGTTTTTGGCGGCTCCGTTCGTATCGACGACAGCAAGTGCCCGGAGGACTGCATGCTCTGTATTGACTGGTGTCCCACCAAGTGTATCGTTCGCGAGGGCAAGCGCGTGTATGTCCAGAGGGATCGATGCGCCTTTTGCGGCACCTGTGTGAATATTTGTCCTGAAGGAGCCATCGAGTTGACGCGCCACCATGTCTACGGCCAGGAAGAGACGTTCTCCGAAGCCTGGAGCACTGCGGTGGCAAAGTTGACGGGGAACCACCAGAGGTGATGACCGCACCAGCACCGGAAATTCCCGATGTCTGAGACGAGCCAGGAATCTGTACGGGTGGGCGTCTATGTCTGCCACTGCGGCCACAACATTGCCGGGGTGCTGGATGTGGCCGCGGTGAGAGACTATGCTGCCCAGCTGCCCCATGTCCAGGTGGCCCGGGACAATGTGTTTTGCTGTGCCGAGCCGGGGCAATTAGAGATTCAAGAGGATATCAAGGAGTTCGGCCTCAATCGGATTGTGGTGGCCGCCTGTTCGCCGCGTCTCCACGAGCCCACGTTCCGGCGCACCATCAAAGATGCGGGGCTCAACCACTACCTGCTCGAGATGGTTAACATCCGGGAACAGTGCTCCTGGGTGCACGCCCAGGACCCGAAAGCGGCCACCGAGAAAGCCAAAGACCTCGTGGCAATGGGGGTGGCGAAGGCGTCTCTGGTTTTCCCGCTCAGCGACCGCCAGGTTCCGATGATCAACAGGGCCCTCGTCATCGGTGGTGGTCTGGCAGGCATGCAGGCGGCACTGGATATCGCCGATGCGGGCCATCCCGTCTGTCTGGTGGAGCGGTCGCCCTTTCTGGGCGGCACGGTAAGTACGTACTGGCGTACCTTCCCTCAAGGTGACATAGCGCGCTGCCTCATTGCTCCGATGATGAGCCGGGTGCTGCACCACCCGTTGATTGAGATGCGTGCCGGAAGTGAGGTGACGCATGTTGACGGTTATATAGGCAATTTCACTGTACAGGTCCGGAGTGATCCACGGTACGTCGACAGCCAATGTGATCTGTGCGGCAGGTGTGTTGAGGTTTGTGAAGTGGACCGTTCCGGGGGAGAGCAGAGAGCCATCTATATTCCCGACCCGTGGTGCGCTCCGCCCCTATACGCTATCGATCATGAGGTTTGCACCAGGTGCGAAAGCTGTGTGGCCGTTTGTCCCCAAAAGGCCATCGATCTCCACATGCAAGGAGAGGAAGCCACCCTGGAGGTGGGAAGCATTGTGGTGGCCACCGGTTTCCAACCATATGAACCGGGAAATGACGGTCATTATCCCTACTACCGCTATGCCAATGTGGTCACCTCTGTTGAACTCGAGCGGATGCTGCATCCGCAGGGACCAACCGGTGGCAAGGTGCTCCGGCCCTCAGATGGCGAGTTCGCCAGAAGAGTTGCCTTTCTCCAGTGTGTAGGCTCCAGGGAAGAAGAGGGCAACCGTTACTGCTCCCGGGTCTGCTGCATGGTGTCTTTGAAACAGGCCCAGGCCCTTGCATCGGAGCCCGAACGCGAACTCACCATTTACTACCGTGACATGCGCCCCATGAAAAAATTCTACGAGGACCTCTACGGGGCGGTACGCGATCTCGGTGTTTTGTTTTACCGGGGAGAAATCCAGGAAGTGGAGGAACTGGCGGACCAGAGCTTGCGCATCCAGGGGGAAAACGAACTCCTCCAGGCGCGGACTGTTCAGGAGGTAGACTTGCTGGTCCTGGCCGTGGGTTTGGAGCCCAACGCCGCAGCGCAGCCGTTGCGGGACATAGTCAAACTGACGGTTGGCGATGACGGCTTTTTTCTGGAGGCCCATCCCAAGCTGCGGCCGCTGGAGACAGTTCAGGACGGCATTTTTCTTGCCGGTACCTGCCAGGGTCCCAAAGATATCAGTGAAACCGTGGCCCATGCAAGCGGCGCGGCCGCCAAGGCCAACACTTTGCTGGCCCATGAGACCATAGTGTTGGACGGGCTCATTGCCGAGATAGATATGGAACATTGCGTGGGCTGCCTCAGGTGTGTCGAGCAGTGTCCCTTTCAAGCTGTCACCGCTGTGGAGGTAGAGGGAGAGGAGAAGCCCAAAGCGGAAGTGGTTACCGCGGCCTGCAAGGGCTGTGGGGTGTGTGCCGGTGTTTGCCCCACCGGTGCGGCTGAACTGCTCGGGTTTACCGAAGACCAGATCCTTGCCCAGATTCGGGCTGCACTTCAGGATCGGCCAGGCGAGAAAATCCTCGCCTTCGCCTGTAACTGGTGTTCCTATGCCGGGGCCGATTTCGCTGGTGTCTCCCGTCTTGGCTACCCTGCCAGTGTGCGGATTATCCGCGTTCCGTGCTCCGGGCGGGTAAGCGAGCGGCTCATCAGGGAAGCGCTGCGTCTGGGTGCAGGCAAGGTACTGGTCTCGGGGTGTCATCCTCCAGGCGACTGCCACTATGTCTCGGGCAACCTTCGTGCCGCAGAGAGAGTGGAGAAGTTGCGGCGCAAGCTGGCCAAGAAGGGCGTGGATCCGAAGCGGCTGCATCTGGAGTGGTTCTCGGCAACGGAAGGTTCAAAGTTTCAGCAGGTGATCAAGAACCTCACTGAAGAACTGAAAAAGACAGCATGAACGGCACTGCTAAAAGGTTCGCCTGCAACAAAAAACCTGAAGGCAGGAGTCTGCCAACGAGCTGCGAGAAATGGTCCGTTGCAAGGAGAGTAACAGAAGCTCACAACTGAGCTCCGACAACGGACACGCGAGGGTACTTCCGGGAGGGTGATGTGGAGAAAGTCCTTGTGGCTTTCTGCGAAAGTGCACTGGCCGCTTCCTCTGAAGAGACGGAGCAATGTCTCCACCAGTCAGGCTTTCTTTGCCACAGGGATGCCTGCCTCTGCTCGCCGTTGGCACTGAAGCAACTGGCCAAATTGTGCAAGAGCGAACGCCCGGAACAGCTCGTGGTGGTGGCCTGCCAGGAGGTCATTCGGCAGGAGAACTTCCCTGAAGCTCTGAAAGGCTGCATCTCCCGCTCTCGCCTCCACCTGGTGGATTGTGCAGAGATGACCGTAGCGGAGGCTCTGGCGGCGGCGATTCGGGCACGCCTCGACGCCGGGGCACCGAAGGCCCGGCGTCGGCTCAAGCACCGGCGAGTGCTCGTTATCGGGGGCGGCGTTGGAGGCTGCCAGGTGGCGCTGGATCTTGCCGATGCCGGCATTCCTGTATCACTGCTGGAGACCCAGCTTTCCATCGGCGGTTTTATGGCCAAACTGGATAAAACCTTCCCTACACTGGAT
>JBKHJD010000090.1:0-8058 GCA_046538315.1 Syntrophobacteria bacterium | reverse complement strand
GCCCAGGATGAAGTAGATGAGCAGGAGCCCCAGCAGGAACGCCGAGCTCAGAGCTCCCAGAGATTCGTTGATTTTCTCCGACTCCCCCCTCGCGGTTGTAAGCGAGTACCCCGGATATTCCCGGGAGATGGTGCCAAAGCGTTCCATCACTGCGCCGGCCAGTTCTCTTGCGGTGGTTTTTCTCTGATCCAGCTCACCGGTGATGGCAACGGCCCGTTTTTGATTGTCGCGAAGAATCTGGCTCACCCCTTTCGCCTTCACCACCTCCGCAAGTTCGCTGAGCGGCACCTTTTCGCCGCTGGGAAGCGTCAGCTTGTAGTGCAGCAGGGCAGCCAGCTTGCGCTTTTCGTTCTCGGGCAGCTTTACCCGCACGTCGATATCCTCGGAAGCTGTCTGGAACTTGGAACTCTTGGCCCCCCAGAAGGCGTTGCGCAGATCCTGGGCTACCTGCTGGTCACTGAGCCCGAGGGCGTAGGCTTCCGGTCTGAGCCGAACCTGAAGTTCGGGCTTGCCTGCCTCCAGATTGTCCTTCAAATCATGGACGCCGGGGAATTCCTGGATAAAGGCCTTGACCTCGTTGGAGATGCGCTTGAGGGTGTCCATTTCTTTGCCGGTGACCAGCACATAGATGGGCGAGCCGCCGGGTCCGGCGGTCACCTCCCGGAGGTTGATGGTCGCCCGGCCGCGCAGCGGTTCTATACCCGGGCGCACAGTATCCATGACCTGCCTGATGGAGCGCTCCCGGCCCTTGCCAAGTTCCGTCAACTCCACGATCATCTGGGCCAGATTGGGTCCCAGCCTGATGGTGTCCAGATCGTCTATGATGTAGCCTACATTGGTTACCAGCGAGTTCAACTCGGCATCAGGAATGGTGTCGTGCACCGCCCGTTCCACGCGTTTGACAAAAGACTCCGTATCTTCCAGAGAGTTGGCTGTCGAGGTCTCCACATTAACAAAAAACTGGCTTCCCTCAAACTGGCCGAAGAGGACGAAGGGCATGTGAAAGAGGGCATAGACCACCAGAAGCGCAGAGACCCCTAGCGCCAGGGCAATGAACACATAACGCCAGTGGAGAATATGCCAGAGAAGCCTGCTGTACCTGTCTATAATACTGCTGATACACGCATTGATTCGCTCACGCACGGGAGACGGTGGCGGCGGCGTCTCCGGGAGGAATTCCGCCATGTGGGAGGGCAGTATCACCAGGGCCTCCAGGAGCGACACCAGCAGGGCAAAGGTAACCACCGTGGGGATTACCCCCAGAAAGGTCCCCATGGTTCCCGGCAAAAGGAGCAGGGGCAGGAAGGCCGCTATCGTGGTGGCCACCGCCGAGACCACCGGGTAGGCAACCTCACTGGAGCCTTTCACCGCAGCCTCGGCAGGCGAAAGACCGCTCTCGTAGTAGCGATACACGTTTTCGCCAATCACCACAGCGTCGTCCACCACCAGACCGAGAACCACGATCATGGCGAACATGGCAATCATGTTCATGCTCATCCCGGCATAGTGCATGATGATAATTGCCCCCAGGAAAGAGACGGGAATGCCCAGGGTAACCATGATGGAAACGCGAAAATTGAGCATGAGAAAGAGGAGACAGAAGACAACGACGAGACCCTGGACGCCGTTCTGCTTGAGCACACTGAGCCTGTTCTGGATATAGATGGACAGATCATTGAACACGCCCACGTTCACCGTAGGCGGCAGCCGCTTTCTATACTCACCAACCAGGCTCCGGATTCCCTCGGACAGCTTGATGGCGTCGCCGCGTCTGGTCTTGGTAACGGTAAGGTTCACAGAGCGCTCCATGTTGAAACGGCCGAGGCTGGTCTCGCGCTCGAACCAGTTCTTGACCCGGGCCACGTCCCCCAAAAACACCCTGCCTCCAGAGGGCGTCGTCTTCACTACCAGGCGGTTCAGAAGGTGACTTTCGGGTACTTTGCCCACCGTGCGAATGAGAAACTCGCCCTGATGGGTAGGCAGGGTCCCGCCGGGCAGGTCAAAATTCTGGGCGCCTGTTGCCCTGGCAATCTCTGCCAGGGTGAGGTCATAGCGCTCCAGTGCTTCGGGCGCGACCTCCACCCAGAGTTCCCGCTCGGGAAGGCCGATAATTCGGACCTCGGCCACTCCGGGCAGGGCGGAAATCTCGTCCTTGAGATCCTCGACCATCTCTTTGAGATGCAGCAGGTTGACTCCCCCGGAAAGGGAGACGGTGATCACCGGGTAGTTGGTCTCCACCTCCTTGATCCTGGGGTCCTCGGCGTCTTCGGGAAACTCCTCGATTTCATCCACCGCCTGCTGCAAGTCGCTGACAAGTTTTCCAATGTTTTTGACATCCGGCGAGATCTCCAGGCGCACCGTGGATCGACCCTCTTGGGACACGGAAAAAATATCGTCCACGTCCTCAAGCTCATTGATGGCGTCTTCGATTTTGATGGTGACGTTTTTTTCAATCTCTTCCGGAGAGGCTCCCGGATACAGCGTGGTGATAAGAATCTGGTTTTTGCTGAATGCAGGAAAGATCTCTTTCGGGATCTGGGTCCGGTAGAGCACGAGACCCATAAAAATGATGGAGATCATTACCAGGTTCACACACACCGGATTGCGAACTGAAAACCTGGCCAGGTTCATCCTGACTTCTCCGACGGCAGGACAGCGACCGCAGCTCCCTCCACGAGATTTTCCTGGCCCTCGACCACCAGCTCGACCCCCTCGCTGAGGCCAGATACCAGCGCCACATCCTCCTGCTGCCACTCCTGTTCTATATATACCTTGCGGGCTTTCCGGCCGCTCTGCCGGTCCACCAGAAATACATAGTCGCCCTGGCTGTCCTGGGTGATTGCCGCAAACGGAACGACGAGGGCGGAGACCGGTCTTTTTTCTGTGATTTTCACCGTAACAAATTGACCGGGCAGAAGTGGAGTTTCTCCCTCGTCATTGCTCACGTAGACCTTGGCGGCGAAGAGCCGTGTCCGCGGATCGGCCTTCGGGGCCAGATAGCGGAACTCGCCGCTGCGCAACAGCTTGCCGCCCTGAGCGCTCACGTGCACCTCTACTCCCCCCCGCATCAACTCCAGGTGCCGCGAAGGTACCTCCACCTCAACCACGGCGATACCGTAGTCCACCACCTCAAAGGCCGCCGTGTTCACCGCCAACCGATTGCCCAATTCTACGTACCGTGCTGCCACTACCCCGGCGAACGGCGCCTTCAGTTCCGTCCTGGCCAGATCGAGGGCCGCCCTGTCCCTGTTCGCCCTGGCCAGATCCAGAGCACTACGGGCCCGGGCAAGCAACGCCTGCGAGGACTGCACCCGGGAGCGCCGGGCCAGATACTGGCTTCGAATCCGGGCATAGGCCGATGCTTCCCTGTCATATGCCGAGGAAGAAATGGCGGAGCGCTCACTGAGTTCCCTCTTGCGAGCAAGCTCGCTCTCGGCCACCTCGAGTTCCGATTCGGCCTCACTGAGCTGCTCTGCCTGGAGCTCATTGTCTATCTGCTGCAGCTCGTAGGCCGCCCTGGCCTCGGCAAGCGCCGCCTCGGCCTGCTCCACGGCAATCCGGTAAGGCTCCCCATCAAGGCGAACCAGTACCTCACCCTGCGATACTTTCTCTCCCGGCTCGCATCGCTCGCTGATCCAGACGATGTTTCCCGGCACCTCGGCGGCAACCTTCGCCCGCTTCAGCGCTTTGGCGGTCCCAAGCAGCGTTATGCTCCGACAGAAGGGTTCGCGCTCCAGCTCCTTGACCCGCACCGGTACCTGGGTGCTTCGCTGCTTTTCCGCCGGTTTCACTCGGGGCCGCGTGATAAAGATAAGCGTGGAGAAAATGGAGGTAAGGAGCACTATCAGCCCGATGATAAGGAGGCTCTTTGCGGCTCGCCTGTTCTGTTTTCCCGCCAATTAAGCCCTCGCTTCTGAATACACCCGTCTAGGTGCTGGTGTTTCGCTTTGTTAATCTATTGTTATTCTAATCGTTTTCACATTCCGGTCAATGAGAGAGAATTGCGGTGCGCTTCGCGGCTGCCCAGAATTGCGGTGCGCTTCGCCGCTGCCCAGCGCACCCTACGAGGACTTGACAACCGTGAAGAATTGCGGTGCGCTTCGCCGCTGCTCAGCGCACCTACCATGACTAACTACGGTGACTAGCGCGCAATGGTTGACAGCACAGCCGAGGCGTGGCACCTTCAAAGGGATCTTTGCGATATCCTCAAAGAGGGTATCGGACCTTCACTTTCCGCGAGGAAAAAACCGTGCCTCTTTTTGCAAGAGAAAACTTTGAGCAGGTACTTGCCGGGCTCGACCAGGCAAACATAGCGCCGGTCTATCTCCTTTACGGGGAGAGTTTTCTCGTTAAATCAGCGCTCCAGCGCCTCACCGACCGTCTCATCCCCGAGAGTCAACGCGGCGTTAATCTTGAAGAGGTGGATGGGAATCAGGCTGACTTCCGGCAGATTCTGGACAGCCTCAATACGTACACGTTATTTCCTGGACGCAGGGTCGTGATTGTCTATGATTGCCGTGTTTTTTACTCCACGGCCAATCTTCCTTCGCTCTTCAGCAAGAGCAAAGAGGCCCATGGGGCGGGAGATATGGAAAGAGCCGCCCGTTTCCTTCTCGAGGTGCTTGCCTATGCCGGCTGGTCCCTCACTGATGTGGCTGCGGGAGCATGGCGAGACATTCCCGCCCGGCTCTGGCAGCAGACCGTTGGCGTAGAGCAGGATGAGGCCGAGATGGGCTGGTTTGAAGAGGTTGTAGATTATGCCGGTACCACAGATTTGCAGATTCCCAGGGGAGGGGACGACGCGGGTTTGCTGGAAGCCGCCCTCCGGGAAGGATTCCCGCCTGAACACTGCCTGGTCCTCAGCACCGACACCGTGGACAAACGTCGCAGTCTCTACCGCCTCATTGAACAGAAGGGGGTTGTCGTTGATTTCACTGTGGCTTCAGGCACCGGGCAACGTGCGCGCTCGCAGCAGGATGCAGCCTTGAAGGATCTGGCCGAGAAGATGCTCGCCGAAGCTCGCAAAGGAATGGAGCCGGCCGCCATGGCTCTGCTCCTGGAGCGCACCGGATTTAACCTCTGGGCTTTGAAAACTCAGATGGACAAACTCCTATCGTCTCTGGGCAGTGAACCGCTCATCACCCGCCAGCACGTCGAGGCTATGGCAAGCTATTTACGAGAGGAGCCTTTGTATGAGTTCAACAACCTGGTAGCCTCACGTGACCTCACAGGTTCTCTGGCCGTTCTCAATCGGCTCATGGATCAGGGCTACCACCCACTCCAACTCCTCTCGTCCCTGGCCAACGAGATACGGCGGCTGCTCGCGGCTCGTGAACTCATCGACCACCATCTGCCAGGTGGTCTCGATCCCGCCATCCCTTACAACAAGTTCAACCGTAGCATCTACCCCCTTATCAAGGACACAATAGACAAAGAATCGCCCCTTGCCCCTATCCACCCATATGCCTTGCACAAGGCCATGCTCCGAAGCCTCTCCTGTCAGTCCCGGGAACTGATTCACTCCCTCCAGCGTCTCTTCGTCACTGATGTCGTGCTCAAGAGCACCGGTCAGTCCCAGCGGGCAGTGATGGAGGAGCTTGTTATCAAGCTCTGTCAGCCATAGCCAGAAGGAAGGTTCAGCCGGGCCGTGGATCTCAGAGGCGGATTACCCGGTGCATGACCGCCAGACGCTTTACCACTTCCTCCTTGACGCTGACTCCGAGCCCGTAGCCCCTCAAGGCCTGCGCCACTCCACCTGGACCGAACTCGACTCGCTCATTGACGATGTCCTCTCTGAGGACATAGTTCGAATACGAACCCTCCAGATAGAGCATTTCGCGGCTTGCCGCAAGCTGTCTTCCGGCGGCCGCCAGAATTCCCGTTTCACCCACCTGGCATCCCAACTGGGCGGCTATCCCCTGTTTGCTGCCAATCTCCTGCACACGCGCGGCTGCAAGTATTCCGCCGCACTTGGACACCCGCACATTGAACACGTGGCAAGCACGCAACGACGCCAGTTGTCCAGCATCTTGCTCTGTACACAAGGACTCGTCGGCAATGACGGGAATCGGTACCCGTTGCGCCACCTGCTTCAGGCCCTGGAGATCATGCTTGGCGACCGGTTGCTCCACAGCGCTCACGCCATAGGCCGCCATGGCCGCGATACGTTTCACTGCTTCTTCGGCAGTCCAGGCCCCGTTGGCGTCCACCCTCAGCTCCACCTTGTCTCCCAGGATCTCTCGAGCCAGAGACAGCAGCTTCAGATCCTGGTCCCCTCCTACCTTGATTTTGACAAAGGCCATCCGCAGGTCACGAACCAGGTGAAGAAGCCATTCCAGCCTTGGCCGTCTCATCATGGTGACCACAGCGCTGTAAACCAGCGGTTGGTCACCCCCGCCTAACAGGTCTGCCACAGATTGCTGCCAGGTCTTGCCGGCCGCATCCAGGATGGCGAGCTCCAGTGCGCAGAAGGCTGCCGGCGCTCGGGCCAACCCCCCTGCCGCCGGCAGTCTTGGAAGCGCTCCCAGCAAATCGTCCACGGTAGCTACCCGAAGTGTTTTTAGACGTGGGATAAGATAACACAGCAGGTAGCTCAGACTCGCCTGCATGGTTTCGCCGGTCACATACTGCCTGGCAATACCCTCTCCGAAGCCTTCTACCCCCGCATCTGTGGTTACCTTGACCACCAGATTCTCGGAAAAGGTGTGATTGGCCAGACTATGCTTGATGGGCATGCAGAGGGGAATCTGCAATTGATACAGGTCGATCTGCTTCAAGTGCACGGGTTGGCCTCGTCTTTTCAAATATTTGTGTTCCCAGAATAATACGGAGATCCTTCCATTGGTACCACTGATGCGGCGCCAGGTAGATAAACCTTTCCAGCACATGCAAGGCTCGCTCCCCAACAGTGTCGGCTTCACATTGCTCCCCCCCTCTGTCCAGGGAGCAAAGCTTCAGGGAGTAGCGCTTGCCGTTTCCTCTGCAAACCATTCCCATGACTACCGGTGATCTCGAACGGCGCTGGAGCAGGTTCAACGTGCGGTCCAGCGGGCTGGAGTGACCCAGAAATGTGGTGGCCCGGCCCCGTTGAGGTCGCCAGGCCTTGAACTCATCACACTCTGTGATAAGGATCCGTCCGGATCGCAAGGCCTCCAGTGCCTTGAAAACGACTCCCTCACCCTCGTTGGCATCCAGCAGTGTGATCCCGGCACGCTGAGCTCGTCGGTTTAACGTTCGTTTCAGTCGCTCTGTTTTGAAACGAACCACCATGGTTACCGGGTATCCCCTCAGGGCCAGAGTGGACGGCAAAAACTCCACCCCACCGAAATGTCCGGTCACCAGAATTACTCCTCTGCCACGGCGGAGAGCCTCGTCCAGAAGGTGCTGATTCTCAAGTTCAACATAGCGCCGCAGAAAGCAACAGAGCTTTTTGTAGTGACAATAGCCCGTAAAGAGCTTCTCGTGGTAGTGGGCAAAGATGCCCTGAAAAGTCTGGCGGATAACCAGATCCGTGGGTTTTCGTGCGGGCAGCTTCCGGATCACTGCAGAGATATTTTCTGTAATCTGCTGTTTTTCTTTGCGATTGATGAAGTAATAGATTCTACCCATTACACCCAGGTAGGCCCTGCCGGCTCTTAGAGGCAGCCACCGCATCATTGTACTATTGAAGCGCCATTGTAAAAACCGGCTGAGTCCCACCCTGACCGGAAGAGGCCAGGACCAGATCTGTCTGCAATTTATTTCGAACCGGAGGGCGCTTTGCCTTCTCAGCATAGTACCGTTCCTTATCGCCGCCGCTATTGAATACCTTCACCCCTGCAGGATTTCGTTGTGAAGATAAAGAATCCGACTATGTGCTCGCGATCATCAAAGCCCAAATACAAGTCGCCCTGCCCTGAGCCTGGTGGCAGATGGTCGGTCCTTAGATGTTTTTTCTGACAAAGCCTCCAGGCCGGAGGCCTGGGCGCTTTTAATTCGTAAGCGTTCACCGTTCAGGGTTCACCGTTCAGGGTTACCTCCGTTTCATTGAGCTTGATCGCTTGCCTGTGCGTCGCACGC
>JBKHJD010000089.1:0-8090 GCA_046538315.1 Syntrophobacteria bacterium | reverse complement strand
TGGAGTACTGCGTCGCCATGACATTATCAGGGCGTACCGCACGAGGGTAGAGTAACTGGATAGACACAAAGATTAAGGATGGATTTGTATGGGCACCCTTGCTACATGTATCATATTTCAGATGGCGTAACCGTTCACAAGGACTCATGCCTTCCTCGCCCAAAGCCGCCAGGGTAGTCAAGCTGCGAGGCAGATGATCGGGCAGACGATCTTTGAGTGGATCGCTGAAAGCGACGGGGAGGGCTTTCTCTTGGCAATGTGTACCCCGTGACCAGTTGCCCGAAGACACCTTCAGTTGAAACGGCTTGGGGAAGGAGGGTGCGCCCGAGAAACAAAAGCCCCATCGACCCGTGTTGCCCGTACGCGGTCTGCGGCGGCCGGCCGATGGGGGAGGGAGAGAAAAAAGTTACAAGGAACTCGCCGTGTTCACCCGGCTGGCATGGCGCTTAAGGTTCTCTATGAGAGATCTTATCCTTTCCTTTTCCATTGCCGACCTTAATGTTGGTCCCGCAGTCTCTTCCGCCTCGGCAATAAATGCAAGCTGTCGTTCGAAAAAATCAACGATATCCTCTATCGGCTTGCCTGTGTCTATCAGTTCGGCAATAACTTCGGTGAGCATTTCGTTCTCCTCGAAGCAAATGCGGTGGAGTATCTTGGATGAGTTTACTGTATGCAAACGCAGTAGACTTGGCAATCAGGGCAGGGCCCCAATGTGCGGTAGGAAAAATCTACAAAAAGAGCCGACCGTAGCGCCGGCGGTGGAGAACCAGGCTGAGAAAAGCGACACATGGTCTCCTTGCACAAGGCCGTGGCATCCGGGCAGCAGGTCGGGAAGAGCCCGGTCTTTTTTCATTACAAGACGCCTGGTTCAGCCCGAAGCTCCATCCCTTGATCATCATCGCTCTGCTTGACTGTACCTGTTTCGATACCGGCCGCCACCCAGAGAAACCTGACGCCCATCTCGGCTGGCCTCTCCTGGTTATTACCCTCGCGGCCAAGTGACCAGACTACGCTGGCAATCACCTCTATGGGGCCAGAGAGAGTATGAAGGGTCAACAAGAAGGTCTCTTCAGGACAGAGTTCTTTGTCGCAGCAGATGTGTGCGCCCTGAAGACTCATATTTCTTGCTTCTCCCCAGACTACCCCATGAGAAGTTATTGCACAGACCGGCCACTTGATCTGGACCCTCTGGTATATGCGCCTTTCCCGCCCTTTCATGACTCTCTCACCCGGAATTCTTCCCTTGCAGGTGGTGGTTTTTTAGATCGAGGGCCGGGAACACGGTAAAGCGATGCCTCGAACCTGGAACCCGCCCCGAAAGGGTAGGACTGAGCGCTGCGAAACAACCGCCAAGAGATGCGCCCTATCCCGCAGGCCGCTCTGTCCTCTAATGGAGACAAATCCAATCAAATTCCTGGAAAAACGATTTCGTCGCTACAGTACTGGCTGACCCATCCTTTGGCAAATCCGGTTAGCCCTGAAAATGCCCTCCCTGTATTCACGTTATAGACAAGGGCTAACCCAACGGGGTCACAGAAAAATTCTGTAGGCACCTTTATAAGGTGCTCAAATCATTGGCGATCTATCAGCACCGGGGAAATAGAGAAATATCCTGTGGATAAGGCTGTTATCAACAATTTGTCGAAACAACGTATTTTAGCTTTTCTCCTGTTTTCTTTCAATTTTGGAAAAAAGTCCGTGACTGTCCCTCCGGATGTCGGAACGCTTTGTGCTCCCTTTCAGTAAAAAATATACAAAAACATCATGTTGAAGCTGATGGCATATCTCTTGCATCACCAACGACAGGAATAACGAACCTGGGAGGGAATGTCATGAAGAAATGCATCATCGGTCTGACCGTATTGTTCGGCGCCTTTCTCGCACATCCTGCCTGCGCTTTCAATTCTTATGCTGTTCAGGAGTTGGTTGCTTGCGCCACAGACTTCCTTGATTCGGAGGCGAATGCAAACTGCAAAGATTGTGCAATCCTGGTGAAGTACCTCAACGCTAACAAGCCCGCTCTTTTTGACGCTACAAGCTTTGTAATGAGAGTGAGAGCAAGAGAGCAAATGCACAGCGAAGAATACGAGGATTATCTCAGATATGTAATCCTTGATTTGTTCAACGCTCCACCGAAAGATGATAATATTACAGTTCAACGCATGGGTATCCTGGGAGGGGCGATAAGCGAGTACGTTTTTATGAATTACACTGATAAGGTAAATTGCTTGTATCCATCGGAACTGACACATGAGACCGTAGAACGCGTCGAGGCTCTCAGCTCACAACTAAAGCAGACGTTAACGAAGGCAAATTCTCTGACACTCCCCGATTACAGTTTTAATCGTACAAGATATAATACCCTGGCCGGGCAATTACGGTCTATCGAAAAAGCACATAATGTTCGCTATTTCACCCCTGATGGACATGCTAGAGATTTTTCGTCAAGATTGAGTTTCGAACAAATCCGTTTTTTGCACAAATTCGGCCTCTGCCAGGACATAGAGAGTATACTAAACTTTATCGAGAACATGGCCGAGCGGAGAAAAGAGGACATACAATATGCTCCTTTTGATCCTGATACCGAATATAGAGGTCTTTTTCGTTTGGCCGTGGCCTGCATTTTAGAATCGTGGAATATTTACGGGCGGAAGTACATTGATACATCTCTCTCCCTCGAGGCCTGTACAAAAGCCGCAGAACTGCAAACCAAGAATATGGTGTCACTTGGAAGCAGACCCGGTGCGGTCAAGGAAGCGAAGTGGGAGGCCGAAGAAAAGGAAGAAATGGTAGAGAGATACAGAGATCTGGCCAGGGAACACGGCAGAGCCTTTGCCAGTTACCTGGTAGATTCACAATATGGCATTTTTAGAGGCTGGGAGACGGAAAAAGAAGACAAGGAAAAAACCGGCTCTTCCGGAATTTGATTGCGATAAAAACATAGAAATAAACCGAAGAGTGGCACGAGGCATACGATCATATTGCGCAACAGCAAAAAAACTCAGCCCCACCTCTATCCTCCCCCATCAAAGGGGGAGGACTTTCGGCAGGTCCGCCCTTTTCAGATCACAGGCGATTCTTTCCAAGAATTTGCAGCATTGAAAGCATCTCCCCCCATTACTCATATCCAGTTGACGGTTCAGGCCCAGGGATAATGACACAGATTTCCTTTCGGCTCGCAACTGAAAACGACCGGGATTTTATCAGGCAACTCTCGGCAAGGGTTTTTTCTCTCTATGGCGACTATGATGAGCTTCTGCCGAACTGGATGTCTCTGCCCGGCCTGATAACGGTGATCGTCACGGAAAACAACCATCCCCTGGGCTTTGCCATGCTTGAAGCCCAGACGAAGGCACGGCTCGGCTCTCGCAGAGGAGAACTCATGGCCATTGCTGTTATGCCCGAATACCAGCGGCGGGGGATCGGCAGCGCCCTGCTTGACCACATGGAATCCCTTGCCCTTCGATATGGCCTGAGCCGGATTCAACTTCACACCGCGCGAGACAATATTCTCGCCCGTTGGTTTTTTAAAAGGGCCGGGTTCAGGGTTATTGGGGTTCGAGAAAGGTACTATCCTGAAGGTCAACAGGCCCTGGCGATGATCAAAGTGCTCGAGGCTCGAGGTGAACCCGGGAGGCGGTAGCTCGATCTCATTCATCCCCGCCTTTCAGGCCAGCGAGCGATACAACTACCGCCAGGTTGGGGTGAAGCGCAAGGTAGAGCAGGCCGATGAGAGGCGCGTGAATCCAGAGGGGCGCAAGCAGGCCACACAGAATAATGACCGCCGTTCGCGTGCCCTTGCCGGCGAACTCGGGACGCCGGTAGTTCAGATGAAGCGAGGCGGCCCGGGCGGTGGCGTAGCTGACCTGGCTGGCGCCCGCAGCAGCCAGGGCCGCGATCAGAACCAGCCAGGGAAAGCCCACAACCAATCCCCCTAGTTTCATGCCCGCGGAAAACCGAAGGCAGTGAAGCAGCATGCCGAAAATGAGGGAAAAGTCCATATAGCGGTCCAGGACGGAGTCGAGAAATGCCCCCCGGGGGCTCTGTCTGCCCGTAAGTCTTGCAACCTGGCCATCCATCCCATCCAGTACCTGGGCCGCCGCGGCGAGCAGGCCGCCGAGCCAGGCGAGACCGAGTCCAAAGGCGACCCCGCCGCTGATTCCCAGGCAGGCGGCACCGCAGGTCAAAACGTCCGGCCGGAACTCCGGCAGAACTCGTACGAGCCCGGTAGAAAGAGGAGCGCAGATGCGCGTCTTGATACACCGCAGCAAAAACCGATCAGTGGGCTTGGTCTCCCAGCTCATCTCCGGCTCCCGGAGTTCCAACGCAGGAAGCGAGCTACAGCGGCAGGAACCAGGCTCTCCCAGTCTCCGCCGCAGGCAAGCATCGACCTCACCTGCTGGCCGGTGATCTTTTTCTCCAGGGTCTCCACCACGACCACTTCAACCCCGGCTTCTCGCAACCGCTCCACCTTTCTCCTTTCCCAGGCAGAGTAGACCACGACAAACATTGCTGCGCCGGGCGGAATGTAGTGGTGCCACCGCTCGGGGTGATGAATCGGAAAGGGTACGACGAATATCGTCTCCATGGGGTATCCCTCTTCCCGGAGAGTCCCCTGGATCATCATGAGCCTTTCTATGAAGGTGAAAGGATTTTCTTCGGGAAGGTGCCGGTGCCCACTGAATTCATCAGCCAGGATGGTGCTCGGGTCCGGGTTGGTAATGCCTACAACCACATTCTCCGAATGTTCCCATGCTATGCGAAAGTAGCGAAGATGCTCGATGTGGAAGGGCTGGAACCGCCCATGAATCATACCGTACCTGTAACGCATGGAATCACCTGGCCTGCAAGGCGACCTGTCGGAACCTCCGCAGGCCTACATGTGCATGCTCAGTGGTCACTGGGATACGCCTCTGGCGCCCGCGCTCTCCGCCCGCTCTGGGCTGGAGAAAAAATTCGATCTGTACCCGGCTGCCGATATAGCCCTGAATGCCGACCCTTAATCAATCATACCATGTACAGGCACATATTGGCACCGCATTGGCAGTGCCAGCAGTCCGTTGTAAGTAACAATTATCTCCTCCCCCCTTCTGCCAGCTTCAACCCCTTGAAGTCCGTTACCACTGTGCTTCAAGAAAAAGGACCTGGGGGAAGAAGATGCAGAGGAGTCCCAGAACGCCGTCAAACTCTTTCGTCAGGTATGCCGTCTCGTTTCCGAGCTGGCCGGGAGCTTTCGCACCATCCACGTGGGCTCGTAAAAGATTGCCACAAGGGCACAACATTTTTATTATAGTATGAGGCCACTATCCTCAGGTTCTCCGGGAATTTTGTGCCAGTCCTGGCTTTATCCCGGCCACCGGACGGGCCTGCCTGCGAGATAAGGCCCGGAAGCGTCTGTCTTTTTCAGCTTTTTTCACGCTTTCAAGGGAGGAAAATGCAGGACAAACCATGGAAGTTCCCCTGCTGAAAGATCTCATTATCATATTTGCCCTCGCCGTCGCCGTGCTGTCGCTCTGCCACCGGCTCCGTGTCCCGGCCATAGTGGGGTTCATGTTCACCGGTCTCCTTGCGGGGCCCCACGGACTCGGTTTGATCAGGGCGGGTGAGGTGGTCGAGGTTCTCGCCGAGATCGGGGTCATCCTGTTGCTTTTTACCGTAGGTATTGAATTTTCTTTAAAAACGCTGACGGAAATCAAAAGGTCTGTGGTGCTGGGCGGCTCGCTTCAGGTTTTCCTGACCCTGGGAGCGACCTGGATCATCTGGGTGAAGCTCGGCCAGCCCCCCGCCGATTCCCTTTTTTTCGGATTTCTCATATCACTGAGCAGTACGGCGATTGTGCTTAAACTCCTTCAGGAAAGAGCCGAGATTGAGAGTCCCCATGGACGAACGGCCCTTGCGGTTTTGATATTCCAGGATGTAGCTGTTGTTCCCATGATGCTGCTCGTTCCCCTGCTGGCAGACGCAGCAGGACTCGCGAGCGGTTCAGCCCTCTTTCTGCTGGCAAAGGCTGTCGGTATCGTCATCCTGGTGGTTGCCGGTGCGAGATGGGTTGTGCCCTCCCTCCTGTATCACATTGTCCGCACACGGAGCCGTGAGCTCTTCGTGTTGAGCGTGCTGGTGATCTGCTTCGCTGTCGCCTGGCTTACTCACCTGTTGGGGCTCTCCCTGGCCCTTGGAGCATTCATGGCCGGGCTCATCATCTCCGAATCTGAATACAGCCAGCAGACCCTGGCCAATATATTGCCTTTTCGGGATGTTTTTACCAGCCTGTTCTTTGTCTCCATCGGAATGCTGCTCGATGTGTCTTTTATCGTGCGCAAGCCGGAATTTGTGCTCCTGGCTGCCCTGACGGTTGTAATCCTGAAGAGCCTCATCGCTTGTTTTTCTGTGCTTCTGCTCGGCCTTCCCCTGCGCACCGCGGTCATAACAGGACTTGCTCTCAGCCAGGTGGGTGAATTCTCGTTCATTCTGTCCCTTACCGGAATCACCCACGGCCTGCTCGATGAGACTGCCGGTCAACTCTTTCTGGCGGTCTCGGTATTGACGATGGGAGCTACTCCATTCATCATGAACCTTGCGCCTCGACTTGCGGATGCGACCTTACGCCTCCCGGTGCCGCGGAAGGTGAAAGCCGGATTGTTTGCCGGCTCGGCAAAAGATATCGTCCAACAAAAACCCATGGTAAAGAACCATGTAATCATCGCAGGCTTCGGCCTGAATGGACGCAATGTGGCTCAGGCGGCCAGGTCTGCCGACATTGACTACGTGATTATCGAGATGAACCCGGAAACCGTGCGCAAAGAAAGCTCTGCGGGGGAGCCCATTTTCTATGGAGATGCCTCCCAGGAGGCGGTGCTCGAGTACGCCTGCGTGCAGGATGCACGGGTTATGGTGACAGCCGTTTCCGACCCGGTGGCGACCAGACGCATCACCGCCACTGCCCGAAGGCTGAATCCGAAGCTTCACATCATCACAAGAACGCGATTCTTCCAGGAAATGGCCCCCCTGTACGAATTGGGGGCCAACGAGGTGATTCCGGAAGACTTTGAAACCTCCGTGGAGATCTTCAGCCGCGTTTTGGCCAAGTATCTCATACCCAAAAATGAGATCGACCGGTTCACCCGAGAGGCACGAGCCGATGGCTACCAGATGTTTCGAAGCCCCTATCGTGAATCAGCCCCTCTCTGTGACATAAAGCTTCACTTTCCTGATGCGGAGGTGACCAGCTTCCGGGTAAGCCGGCTCTCAGCTTTGGTGGGAAAATCACTGGCTGAAATCGATCTGCGGAAACGCTATGGCATTACCATCCTGGCAATCCGCCGGGACTCGGAGATACTGGCCAATCCTGATGCACATACGAAGATAGCCGGAGATGACATCCTGATTGCCCTGGGCTCACCGGGCAAACTCGCCGGTGTCGCGAGGTTGTTCAGTCCCGAGGAATCGGGAAGTTGCAGGGAGTCGGACTGACCACCGGCTTCGATGAGAAACCCTGTGGGTCAATCCCGGGCCGGATCGGTGATGAACAAAGGCAGCGAGAGTGGTACTTTCCCGATGTCAGCTGCGCAAGCCACTCAGGCCTCTCGCCAGTCACTCAGAAGAGCCGCCACGGCCGCCGGTACCTGTACAGGGCCACGGTGTCAGGTGTGTCCCACTGTCAGGGCCGTCTTGCTATGACTCCAGACCGTGTTTCCACCAGACTCGATGAAATCTACAGGATACTCTGGGAGGCCTACGGTCCCCAGCACTGGTGGCCTGCCGAGGATTCCCTGGAGGTTATGATCGGGGCCGTACTGACCCAGAACACCAACTGGCAGAATGTGGAAAAGGCCATTGCTAATTTGAAGCGTGCCGGGCTGCTTGCCGCAGGCAGCCTCCATGCTCTGGCCCCGGATGAACTGGCCCGGTTCATCCGGCCGGCGGGATACTTCAACATCAAGGCCCAGCGTCTGAAAAACCTGATAGCCCTTGTGGCCGAGACCTATGGCGGAGACCTTCAGGCCATGGAGCAGGCCGCAACCGGGGAGCTGCGCAGCAAGCTTCTAGCCGTACGGGGCATCGGTCCGGAGACCGCCGACAGCATCTTGCTC
>JBKHJD010000088.1:0-8118 GCA_046538315.1 Syntrophobacteria bacterium | reverse complement strand
AATGAAACGGAGGTAACCCTGAACAGTAAACCCTGAACGGTGAACGCTTACCTTGCAAGTTCCCCCCTTTGCAAAGGGGGGAAGGGGGATTTCACAGCGCTTCAAAATCCCCCTAAACCCCCTTTGTTAAAGGGGGACTTCAAAACCTCCTCTAACGATTTATTGGCAAAAAAGCTTCGAGCAAGTCAGCTGCTTGGTCAAGGAATCAGGATTCCCAAAGCTTTACCGCTCAACCCATAGTCAAGTGTGGGATAGGGAAAGCTCGATAAAACTTGCTGCATTTTTGTCTGCTCCTGAGACTTTCTGGAAGCATCTCCATCCTGGACCTGAAACCCAGGGGATCGATTCTTGCATATACCCGTCAGGGCAGATCCTGAGCCTGAGGGTGAAAAGGTCTGAGGGAAGCATGCCGACCTATCGATACAAGGCCAGGGACAGTGAAGGCCAGGCAGTAACCGGTGTCCTGACGGGCCGCGACAAAGAAGCAGTGGCCGGGCAGATCATTCAACTCGGCTACGTGCCGGTGGGCATTGAAGTAGCTCCACCAGAGAAAAAGAAGACGGGACACAGCCGATATGGTTTCCGTCGGGTCAAACGCGAAGAACTTATCTACTTCAGCCGCCAACTTTCACTGGTTCTCAGCGCCGGAGTTCCCCTGCTCTCTGGCCTCCACATTCTGGCCTCACAGGTTGCCGATGAACGCATGCGCCGGACCCTGCAGGCACTGGCTGAATCCATCGAAGCAGGTGCCACCCTCTCCGAGGCCATGTCGGCTCATCCGCTGGTGTTTTCTCATCTGTATATTAACATGATCCGTGCCGGAGAGGCCTCAGGCGCGCTGGACGAGACGCTCAGGCGGCTGGCCGAACTCGGTGAGTACGAGATGGAAAACCGGGCCCGTGTGCAGGAAGCCACCCGCTATCCGAAGCTGGTGGTGGGTGCCCTGGTGATCGCCTTTTTTGTGGTGGTTTATTTCGTTATTCCCAATTTCGCCAGGTTGTTCGGTCAGATGGGCGCGGCCCTGCCGCTTCCTACCAGGTTGATGCTCTCATTCAATGAATGGCTCCAGCAGTACTGGTTGCCGAGTCTTATGGGTCTGGGTATCGTGATTGGCTTTTTGCTGTGGTGGCTTCATACCGGAGCGGGTCGGTACTGGTTTGACCGTTTCAAAGTTACTGTACCTGTTTTCGGACCACTCATGACAAAATTTGTTCTGTCTCGCTTCAGCAAGATTTTCGCCATTCTCAACAGCAGCGGTCTGCCCATTCTGACCACCCTGGAGCTCAGTGCAGAGACGATCGGCAATCTTTATTACACTGGATTTCTCCAAAAGGTAAAAGGAGAGGTAAAGGGGGGACAGGATCTGGCTGGTTCTCTGGAACGGACCGGGGTCTTTCCGTTGCTGCTGGTGCGGATGGTGGCGGTGGGGGAAACGTCGGGTGCCCTGGATGAGGTGCTCACCAAGGTCTCCGAGTACTACGATCAGGACGTGGATTTCGCTCTCAAGCGGCTTTCCACCTTGCTAGAGCCTGTACTGCTTTGCATGCTGGCAGGATTCGTTTTCTTTATGGCCCTGGCCGTTTTCCTGCCCATGTGGAACATGGCCTCGGTGATGATGCGCTAGAATTGCGTTGACACGATTGGAAAATGCTGATATGTGGGTACGAATTTTGCAGTTTCCACGGAAGCCTTACCCACAATCGAAACAAGGGAGGTCAGTATGAGGCGAGTGCGATTGAACCAACGCGGTTTCACCCTCATCGAAATCGTTATGGTAATTGTTCTCTTGGGGATTATAGCCGCCATTGCCATTCCCAAGTATGTGGACTTGAAAGACGAAGCGGAGCAGGCCACTGCCGACGGCATTGTTGCAGCTATCGTTTCATCAGCCGCCATCGGCTATGCCGACAGGGTGGTTCACAAGACCGGTACCTATCCTGATATAACTACCTTGGATACAACATACCTCCAGGTGCAACAGGTGAGCCTCAACGCTGACTATGCCAATGACGAGTGGACAGCTACCATTGGTGATACGCTTTACACCTTCACCTACACGGACGACGGTGCAGATGCCGGCGCCGCCGGTCATACGCCGTAAGGAGGAAAGCCGACCTCTCAGAGCCTCATTCAGACTAAAATGTCTTTCTTGACATATCCAATTTTCGCGATTGATCATCCTGATGAATTCCAGGGCGGGCGAATTCGTTCCGCCCTTTCTGCTTGATTCTCCCTGGCCGTGTACGGTTGCCGAACTCTCAGGGATTCCTCATAATCACCGTTGTGCCTAACCTCATTGTGAGGTCCGGAGGTGAAGAAGATAGCGGTCATTCTGTGCCTCTTTTGCCTGAACCTCCTCTACTTCAGTGATACGCTCGGCGGGCAGGTTCTCCTCGCAGAGCGCGACCTTACGACCTTTTTCTACCCTTTCCGCTTCCTCTGGGTGGAGACGATCCACCAGGGACATTTCCCTTTCTGGAACCCGTACATTAAATGCGGCGTGCCGCTTTTTGCGACGCTCCAGCCGGCAGTTCTCTATCCATCGAGTCTTGCCTTCCTTTTGCTGCCGTTTGATCTCGCCTTCAACTGGACAATCATCCTTCATTTCTTTCTGGCCGCAGCTTTTACCTATCTCCTCATGCGCGAACTGGGCGCCAGTGTTCAGGGGTCTCTGGCTGCTTCCCTGGCCTTTCTTTTCAGTGGCTACCTTATTTCAGTCCATAATGTTCTCAATACGCTCCTGTCGGTGAGTTGGTATCCGCTAGCAATTTTTTGCGGCTGTCGAATGGTCAAAAGAGGTAACCTGCGGTGGGCTGTGGCCGGGGGGGTGAGCCTCTGTTGCATGTTTCTCGGCGGCGGTATCGAAATAGTCATCTTTACCCTGGCCAGCCTAATCCTTCTCTGCCTTTACCCGAACCTGCTTCCACTCAGAGCCCCGGAGAACTCCCCGGGGCTCCGGCGACGCGTGGGCCTGCTTGGCCTCAGCCTGGCCGTTTTCCTGGGCCTGTCTATGGTTCAGCTCCTGCCCTTTCTCGAGCTTTACCACCATAGCGACCGCCTCGGGGGTGTATCTGCACAAGAGGCGATGCGGTGGTCACTGGCGCCCCGGGACCTGGCCTATTTCCTGATTCCGGATGTCTATGGTGCGCGGACAGGTCAAGACCAATACTGGCGGTTTCAAAACTATCTGAAGAGCATTTATGCCGGCCCGGTCACTTTCATCCTGGCAGGTATCTATTTCGTCCACCAGGGCAGAAGGGGTCTTGCCCTTCTGGTTGCTTTGCTCGCGGCTCTTGCCCTTTCCCTCGGAAAGTATACACCCATCTATCCCATTCTCTATCACCATGTTCCCGTGTTTGCTAGCATGCGCTACCCGGTGAAATTTCTGTTCCTCTTCGTCTTTTACCTGTGCGTTGCAGCGGGCCTGGGTCTGGATGAATGCAGACGGCGATTTTCCGAAAAAGACGAGACGCCCCACTGGCACCTCTACCTCATAATGACGGCAGTTCTGGTTCAGGCAGTACTCCTTGTTGTCTGCCGTTTTTACCCCGGATGGGTTTTGAACCTGGCGTTGCAACGGTGGGGAGAGTTTCTCGATGTTGCCTTTCTTCCCAAGGTGCTGCACAACACCAACCGGGTCCTGGTGGTGGGTATCCTGGCCTTGATGGTCATCTTCTTTGCACTGCACCGCAAGCTTTTCCGTCTCGGGAGCCCGGTACTGCTTTTGGTGCTGGTTTTGGATCTGTTCCTGGGAAACCGCGGCTTTGCCATCAAGCTGGATGCCGCGACGTTTCACGCGAAGACCGACATTATCGATACCCTGAGTGCAGATACAGATCTGTTTCGTTTTTATGTCAGCCCGGAGATCAAGGACGTCAAAGTGACTGTGAGTGGTTCCTACGAGGATCACCACCGGCTTCGCAAGGAATTCCTGGCCGTGGATTTGATGATCGAGCATCATCTTTTTGATGTCCGGGGCTATAATGTGCCTCTCCAGCCGCGCTATGAGAAATTGTTCAGCCTTGTCCGCGGGAAGTCAGTGGACAGAATACGAAGGCTCCTCGACCTGCTCAATGTAAAATACGTCCTGGCGGAAGGCCCGATTGCGCTGCCCGGGTTTGTCCCGGTTCAGGACGGCCCGGGGACGAGCAGGCTCTATGAAAACCGCAATTACCTGCCTCGGGCCTTCCTGGTGCATGATTTTCAGGTACTCGGCAGCGAGGAAGAATTCAGCCGGGCCTTCAATGATCCCCATTTCGACCCGCGGCGGACGGTGCTCCTGGAGAGAGTGCCCGCCCGCTTATCAGAGCTGAGGCAAGAGCCAGCTGTGCCAGGACACGAGGCACGGGTGAGGGTGCTCACGTACGAGAATAATCGATTGGTGCTGGCCGTTGATACACCGCAGTCAGCCCTTCTTTTTATGAGTGAAACATACTATCCGGGCTGGAAGGCATATGTGGACGGCAAAGAGGAACAGATTCTCCGGGCCAATTACGCATTCCGTGCCGTGCCTGTAGGCCCGGGATCCCATACGGTGGAACTGGTCTGCCGGCCCCTGAGCTTCAGGATCGGGCTGTCTGTAACATTGGCCACCGCGTTTATCCTTCTCGGCTGGGGCTGGCGGGCCCGGCAAAGGCGGCTGCAATGACGGCTGCAACCGTGTCTCCTCTGGAGACCCGGAGAGAGGTACTGTCCCCGTGGCTGATAACCGCGGCGATCATGGCCCTCGCCTTCCTCCTGCGGGTGCCCTTCTGGGGGCAGCCCTTCGAGATGGACGAGGGGCTGCACGCCTATATGGGGTGGGGCTGGCTCCAGGGGATGATTCCCTTCCGGGACATGTACAACAGCAAGCCGCCGCTTGTTTACCTTCTCCACAGCCTCCTGTTTCTGGTGGTAGAGCCCACCGCGCTCAACGTGAAGATCTTTGCCAGCTTCTACGCCATGATCACCACCCTGGCGGTATTCGCCCTGGGCAGGCGTGTCGGGGGAACCAGGACGGGCTGGGCGTCGGCGCTGCTCTTCGCCCTTTTCTCATGCGGGCCCAGGATCCAGGGCGGCGGGGTAAACTGCGAAGTGTTCATGCTTTTGCCCTACACCCTCGCGGCCTACTGTCTGATAAGGGGGTTGGAGCAGGAAGGGCAGCACCAGGCGTTTTTCTTCGGCCTGGCGACCGGGGTGGCGGCTTCTATCAAGCAGGTGGCGGGGGTTAATCTCATCTGGTTTTGCTTGTACCTGCCTGTCAGGAGAAACTACGGGGTTTCCTGGATGGCCCGGCACCTGCTGGCCGCAGCCGCGGGCTTTGCTTTGCCCTGGCTGGCCTTTGCCCTCTACTTTGCATTGACGGGCACCCTCGGCAAATTCTTCTTCTGGATGGTCCCGGCCAACCTGGCCTATGTGGGCGAGGGCTATAGCGGGCTCGAGGTCCTCCGCTGCTTCTATTACCAGAGCACAAGTGTGCTTGCCGAGAACGGCCTCCTCTGGGTACTGGCCGTTTTTGCCATCCTTCGGAGGGCCCGGCAGGCAGGAGAAAAGGCCGGGGCGGAAATTGCAGGCCCGCGGCCTCGAGTGGTGAGGCTGCTCGCCGCCTGGCTCGGATGCTCCTTTGTGGGGGTGGCCCTGGGCGGCCGCTTCTTTGCCCACTACTACCTTCAGCTCGTTCCGCCGCTGGCGGTGCTCGGGGCCATTGGCTTGATGACATTGGCTCAGGAGATAAGCAGCCTTCGCCTCCGCCTGGCCAGGCGGCCGCTCTCCCTGGTTTTGGCCGCAGCCCTGGCCGGGACCGCGTTCTGGGGAATAAAAACAGACATTCCATACTACCTGCACTACACCCCGGAGCAGGTCTCCCTGCACCAGTATCACACCCCTCGTTTTGCAGTGACGCGTTATCTCGGCAGATATCTGCACAGGCGCACCTGCCCTGAGGATCTGGTCTACGTGTGGGCCGTCGACCCCGAGATCAATTTCTATGCCCTGCGGCGAAGCCCGAGCCCCTTTTTGATTCAGGTGGACCTGGACAGCTGGCCGTGGGATGCGCGCGGGGAAATTATCCGGGCCCTCCGGCAGCAACCCCCGCGGTACATTGTGGTACTGGAGCCCCTTTCCGGGTTTGTGGAGTTGCGAGATCACATCGTCTCCGACTACGAGGAGGAACACAATCTGGAGCTTGCCACGCTCAAGCAACTGGTGCCGTTCAGGCTTTTCCGGCTGCGGGACGGAACAAAGCGGGTACCGGAGTCGAGGGAGGGTTAGGACATGGCGCGCGTTCTCCTGCTCAATCCCCCGGGAAGATCGCCCTACCTGCGCGACTACTACTGCAGCAAGGTGGCCAAGGCCGCCTATCTCTATGAGCCCACCGACCTGCTTGTGCTCAGCGGCTTGCTGGCAGAGGAAAACCGGGTGCAGGTGCTGGACTGTATCGCCGAGAAAATCAGGGCGGAGGCGGCCTTGCGGCGGATCGCCGGCCTGGAGCCAGAGGCGGTGGTGTTCCTTAGCGGGGCGGTATCGTGGCCGGAGGATCGGGTCTTCCTGGAGAAGCTCAAGCGCTTGACCGGTGCCGCTCTCATCGGCAGCGGCGACCTCTTTCTGGAGGGTAGCGAGCAGTTTCTCCGGGACCACTGGTTTTTGGATGCACTCCTGCTTGATTTCACCAGTGATGACCTGGTTCACTATCTCAGGGGTGAGGCCGGCAAATTGCTGCCGAGCATCGTCTACCGCCGCGGTGGCGAGATTGTGAGCGCCTCCCTGCGAAGACCCCAGAGGGGCACCTACCAGATCCCCCCGCCCCGGCACGATCTGTTTCCGCACCGGCACTATCGCTATCCCACGGTGCGACGGCGCCCTTTCGCCACAGTGCTCACCGACTACGGTTGCCCCTACTCCTGTCGCTTCTGCGTGATGGCGACGCTGGGTTACAAGGTGCGGCCGGTGGCCAACGTTGTGGAGGAACTGGGTGGGCTTGCCCGCAAGGGCTTCCGGGAGATCTACTTCAACGACCAGACCTTTGGGGCCCTGCGAGAGCGGGCCCTGGAGCTGTGCCGGGCCATGGAACGGTTTTGCCTGGGTTGGCAGGGATGGACCCGGGTAGACCTGGTGGACGAAGAAATCCTTGCAGCCTACCGGGCCGCCGGTTGCCACAGCCTGCTTTTCGGGGTGGAAAGCGCCAATCCGCAGACCCTGGCGGCCCAGAAAAAAGGCTACGGCCCGGAGCAGGCGAGGCGGGCCTTTTCCCTGTGCCGGGAATTCGGCATCCGTACTCTGGCCACCTTCATAATTGGCCTGCCCGGGGAGACCGAAGACCACATTCACCGAAGCATCGACTTCGCCCTGGAACTCGAACCGGACTTCGCCTCCTTCAACGTCCTGGTGCCCCGGGCCGGAACCGAGGTGCGCCGGGAAGCCTTGACAGGGGGGTGGATTAAAGGGGACGGGGCCCGTCTCGATCAGTCGGGAACGGTGGCGGTGACGGGAAGCGACGTACTCAGCGCCGAAACGGTGCACCGCTTGAAAAGCCTGGCCATGCGCCGATTTTACGGGAGAGCGCAATACTGGCGGCAGCGGTTTCGGCAGCTTCCCACTCCGGCAGAGTTGGAATGCCATGCGAGAAGCGGGGTCGAAGTCTTGAGGAAGTTGCTATTGGCCAGAGGCATACCCTGATGGGCTATGGTTCCAAAAGACCGGTATATTCCCTGAGGCATGATGCGCTCTGCGGTTTCCTGAGGGGAGAAAGTCTGCGAGGGGAGAGCAACCAGAGGAAAAAAGGCAGTATGAACAGCTTCGGGCCGGTCGATTCGGAGAAAGGCGGCAGGGGCTGCTCGTAGAGTGGCTGTTCAGGCTTGAATCTTCTCTTTGCGGGAAAGCCAGCGCTGGTAGAGGGAAAATTTGTTGGAAAATATCCCCTGGAGGAAACCAAGGCCGTAGGCTGCATGGGTGAGAGGTATACCGGCAGCGACCAGAAATTTTCTGATAAGGCCGGAAAGAGCTACAACTTGTAAGCAAACAGCGACAAAATACGTACCAAGTAATAACCCAAGCAAGCGGAGGAAGAAAGGATGAATGCACGAACCAATTAGAGAAAGTAACAAGATGACCAGACAAAAACTGGGAAGAAAATAATATAAC
>JBKHJD010000087.1:0-8133 GCA_046538315.1 Syntrophobacteria bacterium | reverse complement strand
GGCGTAGGCAAGGGCGCACCGCTTACACTGCCTCAAAAAATCGCGCCTGCCGATGCGATTATCCATGGCAACTCGGTCCTGGTCGCAACGGGAATACCCGGATAAAGAGCGACAGACGCAGGCCTTTGCTGATGATCATAAACATCAGGATCCTTATGGCGAGAAAACGTCGGCCGAGAAAATATACAAATCTGTTTTGCTGTCCTTCCATGCGTCTTTGGGCAGACCTGCCTTCTCGCAGGTGTGCTCCAGGAAGGTGGTGCGGTCCCAGCCCCACTCGGTAGCCACCTGAGGCAGGAGCAACCCGGCGAAACCACCTCGTTTCACATAGAGACCGTGCGCTCCCACCTGGATCTCCTCCACGTTTGAGATCCGACGCAGTGGAGTAAGAACCGAGATCTCTATCTCCAGCTCCTCCAACTCGTCTGAGCGTACCGGCGGAAAGCGAGGATCCTGAAAAGCGGCGGCCATGGCCATCTTGGCCACGGTCTCGCCCAATGGCGCCTCGGCATGTATGTGGCCAATGCAGCCCCTCAGTCTGCCACGCTTGTGAAGGCTCACGAACGCCCCCCGCGGCTCCTTGAGGTTCGGGGAATCTATTTCGGGTTCCGGTGCCATTTCACCGCGACAGCCGGCCTCAATAACATCACCGGCAATCTTGAGCAGATGGTTTTTTTCGTCCCGGGTAAGCCCCTGGTCTACTCCAACCGGGCTTTCGCCTCTCTGTCCAGTTTTGCCCGGTTCGGTCCAAAAGGCCGCAGCCATATAACCCACAACACCACTGTGATCACCTGTGACGTCACCGGAGTTGGCGTACTCCAGCACCCGGCTCTTGTTCGCCCCGAGACGCCGGGCAATGAGCATGGCGGAGATCATGGGGCCACCGCCGCAGGCCTCGCATTTGCCGCTGGCCAGGCCTTCTCTCAGACCTTGCGGATCAAACTCGTTTACCTCATCCACCACCACCTGATCCAGCTGCTTTGCCTGGCGATAGGGATGAAAGTGGGAGAGGTCCGAACTGGCCACTACCAGAACCGACTTTCCTGCAATGCAGTCGGCGACCGCCTCAGACAACCACTGGCAGGTGGCACTGTCCTGCTCGCCCATAACGAGGGGTACAAGCTTGAAATCGGCCATGAGCACCTGGATAAACGGAAGCTGGATCTCCAGTGAATGTTCCTGGGCATGGGCTTGGGGTACATATCGTATGCGACTCTCTCGCTCTTTGAGCGCCGATACCAGGTCCTGGTCGAGGGGCACCACACCCAGCGGCGTTCTGTATCCCCCGCGATCGTAGACGGATACTCCTGTAAAGTAGGCACGGTGACTGGGGGCAATGATTACTACGGAGTCAAATTTGTGCTTTTCCAGCAATTTGTAAGCACAGGCAGCCACCTGGCCGGAGTAACGGTAGCCCGCGTGAGGTGCTATGAGTCCCACAAGCTTTCCCTGAAGATCTGGAACCTCGGCCCCGTTTAAAAACTCCCGGATCTCCTGGCGAAGCCGCTCGGGAGTTCCCGGGTACCACGTCCCGGCAATAACCGATTCACGGATCTCTTCTGATGGCATAGTCTTTCCCTCCAGTACCGCTGCACTCTGGGCATTGGCGGAACAAAGAAAAATAACTGTGGTGAGTGCAGAGAGAAAAAATGAGCGGAGCCGGATCATATGTTCAGCGCAGCCTCGTGTCGCCTTGAAGTCTGATCCCTGGCAGCGGAAGACAACAACCTGGGCAACTTGAAAAGCATTGTAATAAATAGCCCCAGAACCTGTCAATAAAGACGATCCGGTCGGCTTTTACCGGATCTCGGTGTGTCCGGGCTCGATGTCGCGGCCGCAAAAGCAAACCGCGGGCTTCTCATCCACTCTGCGGTGCATTATACTTCATCGCACCGTGGAAACCGTGCCGCCAAGGTACAGAAACGTGACCTTCAATTGTTACCTGGATCAGTTCAGCATCGTCTTACACCGGCCCCGGCTCCCCGAAAATATCGGAGCAGCGGCACGGGCCGGTCGTAATATGGGAATCAGACGGCTGGTACTGGTTGATCCCGAAGACTGCGACCTCAGCCGCATATGCAAGATGTCCACCCATTGTGCCGTCGACGTGGTGGAGAACATGGAAATCTATTCGGACCTGGCCACCGCCCTGCATCCTTTTCACTACGTGGTGGCCACCACTGCCCGCACCAAGGGTGCTCAACGGCAGCAGGTCAAGACGCCCCGGGAGATGGCTGCAGAGCTGGCGTCCATTTCCACCAACAACCGGGTAGCCCTGCTCTTCGGGCCGGAGAACCGGGGGCTCAGCAACGCCGATTTGCGTCTCTGTCACGCACTCGTAACCATCCCCACTGCCGGGTTTTCATCTGTGAACCTGGCGCAGTCGGTGATGATCATCTGTTACGAAGTGATGATGGCCGGCAGGCAGCCGGCCGGTCGCTTCGTGCCCCGGCTTGCCAACCGCCGTGAGCTTGAGGCAATGTACGAGCACCTCAAGGAAACCTTGATCAAGATCAGCTTCATCAATCGGGAAAACCCTGACTACTGGATGCTGAACATCCGGCGCTTCTTCTCCCGCATCGAGCTTCAGGCCCGGGAGGTCCAGATAATCCGCGGCATCTGTCGCCAGATCGACTGGTACACGCAAAAGCGCCTGGACAAACTGCAGGACCGGTCCAGGGAGTGAGCTGTAGAGGCAAACCTTCTCAGTACACCAAACCCACCCGCTCTCTCACCAATTCCAGCGTGGGAAGAGCATTCATTCGGGCCTTCTGGGCGCCGGTTTTCAGAATCTGCCGGACGTAGTCAGGATCACGCTCCAGTTCCCGGCGTTTTCGGCGTGCCGGGCCAAAGTACTCCCAGATCCTGGCAAAGAGTTCGTTCTTGACATCGCTGTACTTGAGTCCTCCCTGGCGGTACCGCTCCGCCAGTTCTGTCTTTTCCGTCTCATCCAGAAAGAGCGAATAGATTGCGAACAGGTTGCATTTGTCCGGGTCCTTTGGATCAGCCACAGGAGTGGAATCGGTGACAATGCCTGCAATCCTCGTCCGGAGGTTCTCCTCGTCCGCGAAGATTTCGATGGTGTTGTTGTAGGATTTGCTCATTTTGCGTCCATCAAGCCCCAAAACCGTGGGAAGGTCCGAATTGATTTCGGCCTCGGGGATCACAAAGGTCTCTCCATAGATACTGTTAAACTTCAGGGCAATATCCCGGGTGATCTCCAGATGTTGCTGCTGGTCAAGCCCCACCGGTATTCTTTCCGACTGATAGAGCAGAATATCCGCAGCCATGAGCACCGGGTATGAAAGCAGGCCATGGTGGGGAGCAAGGCCCTGGATAATCTTGTCCTTGTACGAGTGACTTCTAAGCAGCAGGCCCACAGGGGTGACATTGGTGAGAATCCAGGTCAGCTCCGCTACCTCTGGCACATCGGACTGCACCCAGAAGATAGCCTTCTCGGGATCAAGCCCCAGGGCGATAAAGTCCATGCCGACCGCCAGGGTTCCCTGCGCAAGCCGTTGCGGATCTGTAACCGAGGTCATGGCATGGTAGTTAACGATGAAACAATAGAGCTCGGCCCTTTCCTGATACGCGATCATGGGCTTCATCATTCCGAAATAGTTACCGATGTGCAAGCTTCCCGACGGCTGGATACCCGATAGCACCCGCATGGTACAATGCTCCTTTTTGCTCAAAAGATCATTGGTCAAGAGGACTTTTACCCTATTTCTCGAAATATTCAAGACCCAAGTAAGAGGGAGTGTCCGTTGCTACTCCCAGGGGGAGTGTCCGTTGTCCATTGTCCATTGTCCGTTGCTAAAAACTCAAAATGCAGGGAGCGCAGCAGCTTACGTGGAAAATGTGCAAGATGCCCCCTCTCCCGCGACGGGGAGGGTTGGGGTGAGGGTGATGATAGAATACAACGAACTACTGACTTTACCGGAGCGTCCGTTGCCTGTTGTCCGTCGTCGGTTGTCAATGGAAAATACAGTTCGCGACAAGGATTCTTCTTTCCTTGCAGGTGATCATTCACGATTTCTCTGAATTCAAGAACGCCCCAGCCCTGGGCCGCGAAATCTGAATACTATCCTGGGGGAGCGGCATGTTGGTGCGCTGGAACAGATCGCGCCTAAAAAGCGCGCCCGCAGCTACATCAACAGAGTCCGAGTCGGCTGACACCCTGACCCCAATTCTATGAAAACATTGATACAACGGACCACTGACAACGGACTACTGCCTCTAGCGAAGTGTCCCTTGCCTGTAGCGTAGTTATATGGCAAGAACATTGAAGCCGGCTCATGTCTATTACCAAGTACGGTGCCGGGGCAGACGGGCTCCGGGGAGTATAGCTGTAGCCGTGGGCGAACCGGCACGGGCCGAGATGGCCAAAAACCTTTTGACAACTCTAGGCAGATTCGCCTAAAGTTGTTATAATTATCAGGAACAGCATTTTTTTGCTTGCTGTTCGCAAGCAAGCCTGACAGGGGTTGTGTTTGCGCGGGGGAAAGCGGCACACCTCGCGCGATGCGACGAAAAGGAGGTATCGATCCCATGAATGAATTGCTCGCGCCGGGTGGGACCATTGATATGGTCGAGGCGGTCTTCGCCAAGGGCGCCGATGCGGTCTATGTGGGAGCAAAGGGATTCAGCCGGAGAAAATGCGCCTGGGAACTCGAAGACAGTCAGATCAAGGAGGCTGTGGCTATTGCTAACGCATATGGAGGCAAGATTAGAGTCGCCGTTAACGTTGACGTTCCAGAGAACAAGCTCATCCGGGTGCTCAGCAAGGCATCAAAATGGGTACAGTGGGGAGTGGAAGGCGTTATTGTCAAGACTGCTGAACTCATGCGCCTCATCCGGCGCAACTATCCCGAACTGATTATTCACGCCAGTGTAGGCTGTAATATCCAACGTAAAGAGCAGATGGAATATTACCGGCAGGCCGGTGCTACTCAGATTGTCGCCAGCACCGAAATCAACACCGTGCAAAAGCTCTGCCGCTTCAAGGAACAGGCCGATGAGGTCGGAGTCCTTACCGAGGTTCTCGTTCACGGCAATCGCTGCATTGGTGGAGTGGGCAACTGTTTGTTCCACGAAATTATCAGCGACTCCTATGTGAAGAAGGTGTACCACGACGAGAACGGTAATGAGATCGTCGAGTATGAGGGTTGGCCGGATAGAAGCGGTAGTTGCCTGCGCTTCTGCCTGCTGACTGAGGCCCAGCGAGAAAAGCTGATGCGCCGCAAAGGCATGCGGTCGGACAAAATTACCGAGATCAACGAGAGAATCCGACGTCAGCCCAATGTTGCCTTTGCCATCAACGGGGATGAACTGAAACAGTACGTGGAGTTGGGCCTGCAAACCTTGAAGATCCAGGGACGCGAATATCCTGTCAGCCTTATGGCTCAGATGGTCCACGATTACCGCTTCCTTATAGATGCCCATCTCCAGCGGCGAGACCCACAGGATCCAGAACTGCTGGAAGTGCAGGAAGATCTGAAATGCCTTGCCGAGGATCGCGACCGGGCCAGGATGGAAAAGACCAGAGAGCTCCATCAGCATATCAAAGGGCTGCAAGAGGAAAACTAGGCGGAAACACAGCTCCTGGCCAAGATTGAAGCTCCCTGCCCACCCCGAGGCGGGATTCGACCGTAAGGAATTATCCCAATTTAGAATGTTTGCTCGCTGCCCCCGCCATGCGGGAGTGAGGTATGGATGATGACGAAGCTATACCTGGTACGTCACGGTCAGACAGCCTGGAATGTTGGTGAAATTTTTCGGGGACGGGCGGACATCCCTCTCGATGAGACGGGGAGACAAGAGGTGCACCTGGCCGGTGAAGCACTCAAGGATGAAACGCTCCATGCCATCTACAGCAGTCCCTTGTCAAGATCTATGGAAACGGCGGAAAATATAGCTAAATTTCATAACCTTCCCGTTACGCCCCTGGATGCCATCATTGACATCAGCTATGGAAAATGGGAGGGAATGGGGCACCACGAGGTCGAAAAACAGTACCCCGATCTTTACCGTCTCTGGATCAGGGAGCCTCACAGAGTGCAGTTCCCACAGGGAGAAAGCCTGGACGAGGTGCGCTCTCGTGCCATGGCGGCCATAGGCGAACTTGTAGACAGACACAACGAGCAGAACATCGCTCTTGTGGCTCACCGCGTCCCCAACAAGGTAATCTGCTGTGCTTTGCTCGGGCTGGACAACAGCCACTTCTGGCGGATCCAGCAGGATACAGCCTGTACCAATCTGTTCACCTACAAGGGCGGCCAGTGGATTATTTCCTACTTGAATGATACCTCCTATCTCAAGGTCCTGGGAAAAACCGCCCTGGCAGATTTTTGATCCCTTCTATCATTAACAGGTGGCGGCCAGGCCGTACTGTCGCTCTTCTATTGTTCCATGCCTTCGTACCAGCGGGATCCCGCCTGGGGCTAACCCCCCAATGCTCGGCAGTATGCGGAATTCTTTCCTTGTTCTCCAGAGGCAAAAACACCGGTGAGCCGTTTTTAAATCATCATTGGAAGTTCGATCTTGCTTTTTTGCACATAATCCGGTAGTTTGCAAATCCGTACTGATTCTTTTGCTGGCACGAAAGCACGCAGGAGACGATCTTGCCACATACCGCCTTGTTCAGGAAGGAATCAGCCCTTGAAGAGCAAGCAGAGCGGTGGCAATTCCTGTTGGAGGTCAGCCTTGAACTTCATGCCGAACGCAATTTTGACGCCCTTCTGAAAAAAATCCTGGAGCGGTTGACTCAGGTAATGCAGGCCGAGCGCAGCTCCCTTTTTCTCATCGATGAAGATCGCCAGGAACTGTGGTCCAAGATCGCCCAGGACAGCCGTGAAATACGTCTTCCCATTGGGGTCGGCATCGCCGGCGAAGTCGCCAGGACGGGCACATTCCTCAACATTACCGATGCGCATCAGGACGCCCGCTTTAATCCCGAGTTCGACCGTCGTTCAGGATTCCGCACCCGTTCACTGCTGACCATGCCTCTGAAGACCAGTGGCAGCGGGATCATCGGAGTGGTGCAGGTACTCAACAAGCTCAACGGCCACGCATTCAGCAGCGAAGACGAGAGATTGCTGGAGGCCTTCGCCAGTATTGCCGCCGTTGCAATTGAGACCAACCAACTGTTCCAGGAACTTCAGCAGGCCTTCGATGCTGTGATCACAGGTCTCAATGCCGCCCTGGACGCGCGGGACCGGACCGCTGTGGGCCATTCCTTTGTGGTGCAGGCCTTTGCTGATGCCCTGGCGGAGACAATGGAATTTCCCCTGGATGAGCAGAAATTGATCCACTATGCGGCTGCGCTCCATGACTTCGGCAAGATCGGCGTGCCTGATTACATCCTTACCAAACAAGAGCCCCTCGTGGGGGATGAACTGGAGGAGTACAGGCTGCATGCCCTGAAGACCAAAATTCTGCTGGAACGCCTGAACCTGGTGGGTGAGTTGGCGGATGTGGCCAAGGTGGCTCCGTTCAATCACAAGCATTACGCGGGTGGCGGGTTTCCCGCGGGACCGCCGGAAGGTGAACAAGTTCCTCTGGGAGCACGAATCATCGCCGTTGCCGATGAACTCCACAACTTGAGGAGCAGCCGCTACGGCAGCAATATTCTCGATTTAGAAGACGCGGTGGAGCGGATTGCCGCCGAAGCCGGCGATCGATTCGACCCCAGCGTGGTGGAGGCCCTGCTCCGGTTGAGACCCAGGCTGGCCGAAATCGAAGCCAAGGGCCTGCAACAGTACGAGGAGGTGCGCGTCCACTTTGAGTAGGCCCTGTTTTTGCGTAGAGATTCGTGAAGATGGCCGATTCTCCCCGGAGTAATTCGCGGCGGTGCCTTTGTGGAACCACAGAGCGGATCTAAAGGTGGAAAAGGCTCACGCACCGCTCATTTGGCAACAGCAGGGGAAAGAGAGGTCAGCCGGTGCCAGAGCGAATCGATGGACTGATAGCTCGGATTGACAAGCTCAAGATGCTCAAGGAGATCTGCCTGGAGCTTGGCTCTGAGCACCGTCTCCCCCGGCTCCTTGAACTGCTCATGGACCGAGCCACGATCATTGTGGAGGCGGAGCGCAGCAGTCTCTATCTCGTTGAAACGGTGGCTGACGGTCAGGG
>JBKHJD010000086.1:0-8178 GCA_046538315.1 Syntrophobacteria bacterium | reverse complement strand
GTACAGGCCGGACTAAGGCCCGTGAAATACAGAGCAGCTTTTTGATTTTCAGGAAAAGTACAGCTTCAGCAGCCAGCCAATCTCGATTGAACATGCGGTGAAACAATTACGTAATGTATACTTTATGTACTATATGCATCTCGACAGTAGCGAGTCAAGCCCTTTTTGGTAAAGGAGCCGCGGGGCGTGCGAGCCTGGCCCAATGAAACGTAACGTATTGGCAAGGTTTTTGCTTTTTCACCTGGAGGCAGATGTGCTTTTTGGCTGCACGTGGAAATTGCACACATCAGCGAACACTTTGGTGCATAGAGCACCGTAAGGAAAAAAGTGGACGGCACTGTTGCCAATACTGGTTTTGTGATACGGAAACCACTACCGGTGCAGGAGTCAGAGTGGTTGACGGATGGTTTGCAGGAATTCCAGCATACCCATCGCTGCAAGCACAAACAGAACCACAGCGATGAAGAGGCCTGCAACGATAAAGGGAAGCAGCAACGCCAAAAAGGCCCTGGTCTTCGAGGTCTGGTGAGCTGCCGCCAGACCGATGCAGCTGAGAACCAGGGCCCAGATAGGCATGAGGAGATTGCCGAGTAAAGGGATGACCTGAAGTAGAGAGGTTGCCGCGGAAATATAAGCCATGACCTGAAACGTCGCAGAAAATGGACGGCACCCGGGGACCAGCAGACGCAGGATCAAATGCACCAAACCGGCCGTGAAAAACAAGGAGACCAGAAGGGCAATGGGCGTAATGAGGCTCGCCTCTGCAAACTGCACCGTATTTGTCAGGGCGTCGCCTTTCAAAACGCCGGATAGAATTCCGGCGACAGTAAGCCAGTAGCGGCCGATGATCTGGCCCAGGGAGCCGTAGACAAGCGCATACGTGAGACAGCCGCGAATTCCGGCATCGTAGTTCAGGCCAGCAAAGGTGCGTGAAGGGTGAAAAAGGACACTCAAGCTGGTTTTCCAGACTGCGGCCACGTCCAGCCAGGAGGATCGATCCTCCCACGATAGTGTCCGGCTCTGTCCATGGTGAGCTTCGGAGACGAGGGATGGGGCAGGGGAGGAGCGGCTCAGGTCGGGCACGGTCATGGCTGTCTGGCAGCGCGGGCAGAGCACGGGTTTCTCCGAACGTAGATGCCGCGGATCCCTGAGGCTTGCCGTGAAACCACACTTTGGACAGCGGATGATCATGGTTGCATCTCTGCTCGGTGCAAGACGGACAGCTAGCTGGAGCCTTCCTGCGGGGAATGGAAAAAAGCGCTGCGTTTTTCGGGGCTTCATAATACATAGAACCCGGCGGGAAAGAAAGGTTTTTTCTGCCTGGACCAAAACCGAAAGCCGGGCTGAAGGACGCTGGCCATAGGGGTGACAGGGGACAACCGCAAGCTTTGACAGAGGCGGTCAGGATCAAGTATATACGGAGGAAAGGGCTATGGCAGAACAATTTCAACGCGCTGCCATTGTGGGCCTGGGCCTGCTGGGCGGTTCGCTGGCCATGGTGCTGCGGAAAAAGCGGCTCGTCCAGGAGGTGGTGGGCATAGACAGCGATGAGACTGTACTTGCCAAGGCGGTACATCGCGACATTGTGGACCGGGCAGAAACCAACCCGGAAAGGGGTCTTTCTCTTACAAGGCTAGCGGTCCTGGCGGTGCCCACGTATATGGCTCCGGATGTTCTGGTCAGCATCTCGCCGTACCTGGAGCCCGGTACTGTGGTGTGTGATGTGGGACGGATCAAGGCACCGGTCATGGCGAAGGCAGCGGAGGTCCTCTCTCCAGAGACTCCGTTCGTGGGTTGTCATCCGGTAGTGCCGAAAGAGGGGGCAGATCTGGACGAAGCCTATCCTGCTCTTTTTAAGGGGCGGCCGTGCATACTTGCCTCTGGAGAAGTCTCAACCGAAGAAGCCCTCCGACAGGTCAAGGAGATATGGGAGGAGGCCGGGTGTCAGGTGGAAGAGATGGACGCGGAGATACACGATCGTCTGTTTGCGGTTCTCGAAGACCTGCCCGTGTTGGTCCTCCGGTCGGTGAGCCGGGCTGCCGGCCAGGTGAGTGGCTATGTAGACGATCTGGAGAAGTATTCGAGCCGGGAGCTCAAAGAAATCAACCGGATAGTAGCGGCAATGTCACCCCATGTAGCAGAGCTTTTCTGGGCCAATCGCAATCCATTGGTGCACGTTCTCGCCTATTATCGGCTCAAGCTCAGAGAGGTCAGTGAACTACTCCAGGAGGGAACTCTCCAGGACCTGGAGAGATTCCTGGGAGTGCACCTCTAGGCGGCGCCGCTGCTCGAGCGCTCCGGCTGTCACCAAAAGGCGCAGCCGGCAGGAGAGCTCCTCGGTAGTGCCTCGGACAGCCGACCACTGCCGCCTTTCCGGCCCAGGGAAAAAATCCATGCCCTACCCCTCCACGCCGAAACAGGAGCCTGATGCAGACGTTTTCCTTCCGGAGCTGGATGATCCCCAGTCCAGGCACCTCATGGCAAAGATTGCCCGCATGTTTTTGCATATCGGCACGATGGTGGAGGTGGAGCGATTCCGAGAGACGTTCTGCCTGCCGCTGGAAGCGCGAGAATTGAGCCGACGGGCATTGCTGCTCTACGATTACTACCTGGAAGCAGCTGTCGGCAAGCTGCAAAGAAAAGGCTGGCGGATGTACTGTTCCCCGGGTTGTGCTGCTTGCTGCTACGCCATGCCTGCGGGAATCAGTAGTTGGGAGCTTATCCTCATCTATGACCACCTCCAGCAGAGCGGTCAGCTGGAGCGTTTTTTCCGAAGAAATCTCGAGTGCTGCCAGGTGCTCTCCCGGGTAAAGAGGGAGGTTGCTGCTCGAATGCCTTCCGGGCAAACCGAAGCCCCGGAGGACTATGACAACAGGGTGCTGTATTCCTACAGCCTGGCGCGGAAGCCCTGTGCTTTTCTCAGCAAATCGCGAGAATGCCTGATCTATTCACTGCGACCGCTGGCCTGCCGGATGCATTTCAGTTTCACACCTGGGGAGTGGTGTGACCCGGCGGATCCTCGCTTCCGCCAGGCAGTCCGCCTCAATTTCAGGCCCCACTCGGAAGTTCAGGAGCACTTGAGGCGTCTGGAGACCCGTCTCGGATTGGAAGTGAGCGATCTCCTGGCCCCGGGACTGGTCACCCTGACCGCCAATATTATGAGGTTCTCCGCTATTTCCTGGATGTCGTGACCGCCGGTTTTTGCCGTAGCTGTCCGAGGTTTCCACACAGGGCCCCCCACAGGTCGGTACCAGTCCGGAAAGAGCTTTTCTCATTGCCGGTTGGTTGCTGCTCGTTTATCATTTTTACTTGAGCAGGTTTCCGCAGCTCTTTGCTGGTCGACCAATCCGCATCCGAGCCCGCGCCCGGGTTTAAGGCGCGGGCTCTTGCGGCAAACCAGGAGAGACGAGTAACAATCAATGGGCGGTGAAAACTGCATCCAGATCATCGAGGCCAACCAGAACAACCTCAAGAATATAACGCTTGATCTTCCCAGGGAACAGTTCATCACCATAACGGGAGTAAGCGGCTCCGGTAAATCCAGCCTGGCACTGGACACCCTGTATGCTGAGGGCCAGCGGCGCTATGTGGAGACTTTCTCTCCGTATGCCCGGCAGTTCCTCGATAGGCTGGATCGACCTCGAGTGGAACGCATCGTGGGCGTCCCTCCCGCGATTGCCATTCAGCAGGGAAACCCCATCAAGAGCGCCCGTTCCACTGTTGGCACCGTGACCGAGATCGCCGAGCATTTGAAACTTCTCTTTGCAAGGAGAGGGGTGCTTCACTGTCCCCGGTGCGGCAGAGCGGTTCAGGAGGACACTGCGGAGACCATCTGGGAAGCACTCTCCGACATCCCTGCCGGAACGACGGTTTTGATTACGTTTCCCATAGGCACGGAGTCTCTTTCCAGCGAAGAGATCCGGCTCCTGCTGTGGCGGCAGGGCTTCCGCCGACTGTGGCATGAGGAAAGGATTGTCCACCTGGACGAGGAGCCGGTCCCGGATGAAAAGACTCTGGATGTGGTGATGGACAGGCTGGTCTGGAGGCCCGGGAATCGAAGGCGCATTGTGGACTCGCTGGAGCAGGCCCGGCACTTTGGAGAGGCGAAACTGGCGGTGATTCTCCCTTCAGGGGAGAGGCGGCCTTTTTCGGCCGCTCGCCACTGTGCGTTCTGTGACGTGCATTACCCTCCAGCCTCACCGCATCTTTTCTCCTTCAACAGTCCCTTGGGGGCCTGTAAGACCTGTCGTGGTTTCGGTCGGATTGTCGATGTGGATCTGGATCTGGTGATTCCTGATAAGGGACGGGCTCTGGCAGAAGGCGCCATCAAACCCTGGGGCACAACTCGCATGGAATACCATGACCTCATGGATTTTTGCCACAGCGCCGGTATTCCCACCAATATACCTTTCCGGGAGCTGTTGCCGTCCCAGAAACAAGCGATCATCGAGGAAAGCGATAGATTTTACGGGGTACGCGGTTTTTTCCGCTGGCTGGAGACCAAGACCTACAAGATGCACGTGCGGGTCTTTCTCTCTCGCTACCGTGCCTACCTTACCTGCCCGACTTGCAACGGCACCCGTCTGAAGCCGCTGGCCCTCCACTACCGGATCGGAGGCGTGAACATCGCCCAGCTCAACAACTGGCCCATTTCCCGTACGCTTGAGTTTTTTCAAGACCACGCAGGTACCTGCCAGGAAGATCCAGCCTCCGTACTGGTTTGCAGCGAGATCATCCGGCGTCTCAGCTACTTGCAGGAAGTGGGGCTGGATTACTTGAGCCTGGACCGTCCATCCCGTACCCTCTCCGGCGGGGAGGTGCAGCGGGTTCACCTCACCCGGGCCCTGGGTTCGCCACTGGTCAATACCCTCTATATCCTGGACGAGCCAAGCGTCGGCTTGCATCCCCGAGACAACCACAGGCTGGTGAAGATCCTCAGGGCCCTGACCCGACAGCGCAACACCGTGGTGGTGGTGGAACACGACCCCGAAATTATTCGTTCCAGCGATTACCTGATTGATCTGGGGCCTGGCGCCGGAGGGCATGGAGGTGAAGTGGTGTACGCCGGTCCCACCTCTGCTGTGGACAGGGCCTCGGGCTCGCGCACTGCCGCGTATCTCACTGATGGAGACCGGCTTCCCCGGCCATCAAAGAGGCGGAGCTCCCAGGCGGATCTCTGGGTGCACCTTCTGGGAATCAGGGCCCATAACTTGCGGGAGCTGGATGTGCGCATTCCCCTGGGCCTTCTGGTTGCCGTTACCGGGGTGTCAGGCTCCGGGAAGAGCACACTGGTTGAGCAAGTGTTGCACCGCAATTGGCGACGTTACCGGGGAATGGCCAGTGAGACCCCGGGGCGTTGCCGTGCCATTCGGGGCCTGGAACACTTCGGTGAGATGGTCTTCGTGGACCAGCAGGCCATCGGCAAGACGCCCCGGGCCAACCTGCTTACCTACAGCGGGGCCTTGACTCCCATTCGTCAGCTCTTTGCCGCAACCCCGCTGGCCCGGCTGCGGGGGTATGGACCCGGACACTTCTCTTTCAACACCCCGGGCGGCCGTTGTGAGTCCTGCGCCGGTGAGGGTTTCGAAAAGGTGGAGATGCAGTTTCTGGCCGATATCTACTTGACCTGTCCAGTGTGCCAGGGACGTCGTTTCCGTCAAGAGATCCTGGAGGTCACGTACCGCGGCTTTTCCATCGGCCAGGTGCTGGAGCTGACCCTCGCCGAGGCCCTGGAATTGTTTGCAGACCAGCAGCGGATTATCGGCTGCCTCTCCCCTCTGCGGGAAGTGGGACTGGACTACCTGCGTCTGGGACAACCCGTCAATACGCTTTCCGGCGGCGAGAGCCAGCGGCTGAAGCTTTCCCGGTCCTTTCGCTTGAAGGGTCAGAAAAAGGCCCTCTTCATACTGGACGAGCCGACCACAGGACTCCATGCCGATGATACCAGGCTTCTCATAGGGGCTTTGCATCGACTGGTGGACTCGGGCCATAGTGTCCTGGTTGTTGAGCACAACCTGGATGTGATCCAGTCTGCCGATTATGTGATCGACCTTGGGCCTGAAGGCGGCGAGCGGGGCGGCAGGGTAGTTGCTGCTGGGACGCCTGAAGAGGTGGCGGAGTCTTCCCGGTCCCATACCGGAGCTTTTCTCTCCCGCTTCTGGCAGGGGGCTCCGGTGGTCACCCCGGATTCCCAGATGAAACAGGCGGTTGATGATGAAGGGGTAATCAAGATTCGCGGCGCCCGTGAACACAATCTCAGGGATCTTACCGTGGAACTCCCGCGCGACAGGCTTATTGTGGTCACCGGGGTTTCCGGTTCCGGGAAATCCACTCTTGCCTTTGATGTGCTCTTCGCCGAGGGACAGCGGCGTTACCTGGACAGCCTTTCCACCTACGCCCGACAGTACCTGCCGATCCTGGACCGTCCTCAAGCGGATGAGATCACCGGGGTGCCACCTGCTGTGGCCATTGATCAGAGGAGCAGCCAGATGGGCAGGCGCTCCACCGTGGCCACCATCACCGAGATCTATCACTACCTTCGTCTCCTTTTCAGCAAGGCGGGTGAACCGCACTGTCCAACCTGTGGTGAGCCGATAAGCGCCATGACTCCGGAAGAGATTGCTGCTGATGTGGCTCGGCGCTTTCCGGGCAAACGGCTAATGATTCTGGCCCCGAAAATCACGGGCCGCAAAGGCTTTCACCGGCAGGTGCTCATGCAAGCCAGAAGTCAGGGTATCCACCGCGCCCGCATCGACGGCCGGATGGGCTCCCTGGACCCGCTTCCTGAACTGGAGCGGTACCGGGAGCACCATGTGGAACTCCTCATGTGCGAGTGGCGGCGATTTTCCCCTCAGGCTGAGAGCAAGCTGGCTGAGGCGGTGGAGCAGGCATTGGCTCTGGGGGATGGACAACTGGTGGCATGGGACGGTGGCGGGCAAGAGATCTTCTACAGCCGCCGTTTGATGTGTACACGCTGTCACCGCGGGATTCCCGCCTTGGATCCAAGGCTTTTTTCGTTCAACAGCACCTATGGTGCCTGCGAGCGGTGCGAGGGCCTGGGGCGGTGCCCAGGTGCAGGCAACGGGACTCCTTGCCCGGAGTGTAGCGGCTCGCGTTTGAAGCACAGCGCCCTGAGTGTAAAGATTCACGGGATGAACATCTGGGAGGTCTGCCGTCGGCCGGTGGCGGCGGTGCGAGATCTGTTGAGCAAGTGGCAGTTCTTCGGGAGGGAGGAGGCCATCGCCCGACCGCTTCTGGGAGAGATGGTCAACCGCCTGGACTTCCTGGAACAGGTGGGGCTCGGCTACCTGCATCTTGACCGGGGCGCAGATACCCTGTCTGGGGGCGAAGCCCAGAGGATTCGGCTGGCGGCCCAGATGGGCTCGAATCTGCGAGGTGTCTGCTACATACTGGATGAGCCCACCATCGGCCTTCATGCCCGCGACAACGAAAGGCTGCTGGACACACTGGCGGATCTGAAGGACAAGGGCAATACGATCGTGGTGGTGGAGCACGATGAGGAGACCATTCGCCGGGCAGATTATCTTGTCGATCTGGGTCCAGGTGCCGGGCGAAACGGAGGCTGTCTGGTGGCCGAGGGCTCCCTTGCGGACCTGAGGCGTTCCCCGCAGTCCATTACCGGCAGCTACCTCACCGGCAGAGGCCATCGCCGTTGGAGTTCCAGGGAGCGGAAGCCCCCCTCGGGCGCGTGGCTCACGCTTCGGGGAGCCAGGGCGCGCAATCTGAAAGATATCAACGTCTCCATACCCCTTGGCATGTTCACATGTGTGACCGGCGTCTCCGGCTCGGGCAAAAGCACCCTGGTGGAAGAGACCCTTTACCCGGCTCTTGCCAATACATTGAACAGTACCCGGCTTCCAACCGGCGACTTTCAGGAACTCGTTCACTGGGAAGACATGGGCCGGGTCCTCCGGGTGGATCACAGCCCCATCGGTCGGACGCCTCGGTCAGTGCCGGCTACATATGTGGGTGTTTTCGGGGAGATTCGGCGCCTCTTTGCTGCAACTGCCGAGGCTCGTGCCCGGGGCTACCATGCGGGTCGGTTCTCCTTCAACCTGGCCGCCGGTCAGTGCCGGAGCTGTAAAGGGCAGGGTCGGGTTCGGTTGGAGATGGCCTTCCTGCCGGATGTCTACGTCACGTGCGAGCAGTGCGGCGGCC
>JBKHJD010000085.1:0-8204 GCA_046538315.1 Syntrophobacteria bacterium | reverse complement strand
GTATTTCTACCCTGCGTGCCCGGAAGCAGCGGCCGCGGTCTGTAAAAATTCCACCACAGCCACATATAACCCGAATCGTCACTGTATCACAGCTTGCCGCTTTGCCAGGTTCACCTCCGGGTGGTTATGGTGTTGGCGACCACGGAGCTGCCTCCAGGGAGTTATCCTTTGACTTCGGCAGGAGTTCAGGTAGAATATGTTTTTTTTGCGGAGATTCGGGAGCAGGGTTTATCCCAGCATGACTCAGATGCTATGAAACGATTTGTGACAGAACTCGAGGAACACGAAAGCCTTGTCAGCCTGTTTCTGGTCAGGGCAAAACATCTGGGAAATACTCGTACCGGCAAGCCCTTTCTCAGCGTACGGCTGGTCGATCGGACGGGAGAGATCGAAGGGCGCGTCTGGGAGCGCGCCCGGGAACTGGATGCCACCTTCACTGTCAATGAGGTGGTGCGCGTTCATTCGAGGGTGGAGCGTTATCGGGATCAGTTGCAACTCAATATCACTGCCATTGACCGGGTGGACCCGGAAGTGATAGACCCGAGCCTCTTTCTGCCCAGCAGTTCCGAAGACCCCGAACAACTGTGGCGGCAACTCAAGGATCTCGCAGCCAAAGTCCAGAATCTCTACCTGAAGCGGCTGCTTCATGCCTTTCTCTCCGACCGCAACTTTATCCGGCAGATGAAACAAGCTCCCGCTGCCAAGTCCATACATCATGCCTACCTGGGCGGTCTGCTCGAGCACACCGTGTCCGTTACTCGACTACTGACGAGGATTTGCGACCACTACTGTTTTCTCGATCGCGATTTGCTTGTCACTGCCGGCATTCTCCACGACATCGGCAAACTGGACGAGCTTTCCTATGAGTTGAACCTGGACTATACGGATGCCGGGCGGCTCCTGGGACACCTGGTCCTTGGGGTCGAGCGGGTTCAGGAAAAGATCAACGGTATCAAAGGGTTTCCCACGGATCTCTCCCTGACTCTTCAGCACCTCATGATCAGTCACCACGGTGAGTACGAATTCGGAGCGCCCAAACGACCCAAGACCCCGGAGGCCTTCGCCCTCCATTACGCAGACGACCTGGATGCCAAGATGAACTATCTTGCCAGAGTCCTGGAGGCTGAAAAGGACACCCCTTCGCGCTGGACGGCTTTCCAGCATATTCTTGACCGGTACATCTTCAAAGGAGTCGGGGAACAGAAGCCGCTCCCGGAGCTGCAGCCGGTTGACGGCAAGCACTGCAGGGAACCAAGAAACTACAGCTTGCTGGATCAGCTGGATGTGCCGTCGGACACCAAGGAGCGCTAGTGTTTCCATATGACAACCTCTGGAGATAGGGGGAACAAAAAGGAAGGCAAGCGTTCATGGTTCAGGGTTCACCAAGCGAGACCTGCTTTGACGCTGCTGGGTCCACCGAGGGGCCCGGCCACCGTTGGCCGCGAGACCGAACGACTCCCGTACCCGACGGACCGAAGGAATGGCCGCCGTGTTCATCAGTTTTGAAGGAATCGAAGGCTGTGGCAAAAGCACCCAGGTGGAGCGCCTGGCCAAGCTACTCTCCCGGCGCCATATCCCTCACGTAGTCACCCGTGAGCCTGGCGGCACTCGCCTGGGCCAGCTTATACGGCGTATGCTACTTGATCCGGTTCACGTGGAGATGCAGCCGCTCACCGAGCTGTTTCTCTACGCTGCCGACCGGGCCCAGCATACGGCCCAGGTGATCGGTCCTGCATTGGAAGCTCGTCAGTGGATCATCTGTGATCGATTTGCAGATGCAACCACCGCATACCAGGGATATGGTCGGGGGCAAGACCTCACAGTCGTCCAGCAACTCAACCAGTGGGCCACACAGGGGCTGTGGCCACACTTGACCCTGCTGCTGGACTGTCCTGTTGAGATCGGTCTCGATCGGGCCTGGCAGCGTACGGCAGCCACGGCTGTGGACGTCAGAGAGGATCGGTTCGAAAGACAGGCGCTGGCCTTCCACGAAAAAGTCAGAGAGGGCTACCTGGAGCTGGCTGGGCAGAATCCTGAAAGGTTCAGAGTCCTGAACGCTACGTTGCCTCCAGAGCCGCTCCATCAGGAGATCGTGACCATTCTGGGGCCCTATCTTGACCCCGAACGCTTATGAGACCGGGAAGATGGCCTTTGACCACATTATAGGACAGCACCGAGTCATTCGCCTCCTGCGCCAGGCACTCATCCAGGGACACCTGCCGCATGCCCTCCTGTTCACCGGTATGGATGGGATTGGCAAGCGGCTCATGGCTGTCACTCTTGCCAAGGCCCTGAACTGCCAGGATGGTACGCCCGGAGATTGTTGTAACCGCTGCCGCTCCTGCCGGAAGGCGGCCAGTGGCAACCATCCAGATATCTCCATCATTGAAAGCGAGGGGCCGTTTATCAAAATAGAGCAGATCCGGGCTTTGCAGCAGCGCCTCCGGTTTCGTCCCCTGGAGGGGCGCTGCCGGGTGAACATCCTCTGTAATGCCCAGCAAATGAAGGCGGAAGCCGCCAACGCCCTTCTCAAGGTCCTGGAAGAGCCACCTCCGGAAAACCTCATCATCCTCACTGCATTTGAGACCACCGGCCTGCTACCCACCATCGTCTCCCGCTGCCTGCACCTGCGATTTCAGCCATTGACCGGAGAGGAGATAGCCAGCTACCTGCGCCAGGTCCACGGGGAGGCCCCGGAGCGGGCTGATGCGGCGGCAAGGCTGGCAGGCGGCAGCCTTTCCAGGGCTCTCGATCTATTGGATGAGCAGCAGCTTGTGCGGCGCCGCTGCCTGCTTGAGACCCTGGGCACCCTCCACCGCATGCAAGCAACAGAGCTGTTGGGGGCAACAAAAGCGTGGATCAGCCAGGGTGCCGATCTCGGGCAGGATCTGGAGTGGGTGAAAACCTGGACGCGGGATCTGCTCGTCCATCATCTCCAGGCCGCTGGCAGCGAAGGATTCCTCAATTCTGATTGTGCCGAGGAGGTAAAGGCAGCGGCGCCACGGTTCCGTCCGGATCAGCTTTTGGATTTGTTTGACTTTCTCTGCCTGCTCCAGGAAGGTCTCAGGTATAATATCAACAAGAGGTTGACCGTGGAGGCGTTTCTCTTCTTCTGGCGCTCTCTGGCAACCGGTGAGGAAAGCTCCGGTTCACCCGTGCGAGAGCTCGGAAAACTATCTTTCGCAGGCTCGTTCTATGGATAAAGTCGTTGGCGTCTGCTTCAGAAAACACGGCAAGATATACCACTTCGACCCCGGCCATTTTGTGCTGAAGGAGGGCGATGCGGTAATCGTCAAAACTGACAAGGGCCTGAGTTTCGGGTTTGTGGCAACGCCGGCAAGGAAGCGAGATCCCAATTACCCCGGCCAGCAACTGAAAGAGGTGTTTCGGCTGGCCAATGATAACGATCATCGTCAATACAGCGAGAATCTGGCCAGGGAGAAAGAGGCCTACCAGTTCTGCGAGGAGCGTATAAAAAAACGCAATTTGCCTATGAACCTGGTTGATGTGGAGAGTTTTTTCGACGGCTCGAAGATCATCTTTTACTTTTATGCTGACGGCCGGGTTGACTTCCGCGAACTGGTAAAGGATCTGGTCAAGAGGCTGCATACTCGGGTTGAGCTGCGGCAAATCGGGGTGCGCAACAAGGCCAAACTGATCGGCGGTCTTGGTCCATGCGGTCGAGAGCTGTGTTGCTCTGCCTTTCTCAAGGAATTCCAGTCGGTCTCGGTAAAGATGGCCAAAGAGCAAAACCTTTCTCTGAATCCGACAAAAATATCCGGGGTCTGCGGTCGGCTCATGTGCTGTCTCCGCTACGAGTATGGTGATTACCTGGAGATGAAAAAAGGGATGCCCAGGGTCGGGAAGCGGGTAAGGATGCCGGAAGGAGAAGGTAAGGTCGTGCGTCAGGATGTCCTGGGCCAGCGGTTGATTGTTGCCCTTGACGACGGCAGGGAGGTTGCATGCAGCCCTTGCGAGCTCTCAACCGAGAAAGCAAAGACCAAAGAAGAGCGCAACCGAGCAAGCAGTGTCCAGAATACCGCGGCCACCTAGGACAAACGGACAGCACCGTATAACAAAGGCTCCCCGCCATTTGAGGAAATTCTCCGAAGGCTACATCCATGCAAGCGAGAAGCTACATCACCACACCAATTTACTATGTGAATGCGCCCCCGCATCTCGGCCATGCCTATACGACCATAGTCGCCGATGTTCTGAACCGCTTCCACCGGCTCATGGGCAGGGAGACCTTTTTTCTCACCGGCACCGATGAACACGGTGACAAAGTGGTGGAAGCGGCAACCGCCGCCGGCAAGGATCCTCGATCCTATGCTGACGAGATCAGTGCCCTGTTTCGCAATACCTGGCCCACCCTGAACATCACCAATGACTACTTTATCCGTACCACCGATGAAGAGCACAAGCGGGTGGTCGGCTACATCCTCCAGAAAGTGTACGATAAAGGGGATATCTACTTCAGCTCGTACTCCGGGCTCTACTGCGTGGGGTGCGAACGATTCTATACCGAGAGGGAGCTGGTGGACGGCAGGTGTCCCCAGCATGATCGCCCCCTGGTTGTCCGGGAGGAAGAAAACTACTTCTTCAGGATGAACAAATACCAGGGCTGGCTCATCGACCACATTCAGCAACATCCGGACTTCATTCGGCCGGAGCGGTATCGCAACGAGGTGCTCAGTTTTCTCAGCGAACCGCTGGAGGACCTGTGTATTTCGCGGCCGAAATCCCGTCTCAGTTGGGGCATCACCCTGCCCTTCGATGACCGCTATGTAACGTATGTCTGGTTCGACGCTCTTATAAACTACATCTCCGCCCTGGGATATCCCGACGGGGCACTCTTTGCCGAATTCTGGCCTGTGGCGCAACACCTGATAGCCAAAGATATTCTCAAACCGCACGCGGTCTACTGGCCCATCATGCTGAAGGCGGCAGGCATCCCTGTGTACCAGCACCTCAATGTCCACGGCTACTGGAACGTTGAGGAGAAGAAAATGTCCAAAAGCGGGGGCACGGTAATCAGTCCTCTGGAATTACTCGATATTTATGGACTCGATGCCTTCCGTTACTTTCTCATGCGAGAGATGGTCTTCGGCCTCGACGCCAACTTCAGCGAGGAGGCCCTTATCAACCGTCTGAACGCCGATCTGGCCAACGATCTGGGCAACCTTGCCAGTCGTCTTCTTACCATGATTCACAAGTACTGTGACCGCAAGGTTCCACCTGCGGGCTCCGGCAAACCGGAGGACGAAGAACTGAAAAAAGCGGCCCTCCGCTTGCCAGGAACCTATGCCCACTATGTGGAGCAACTGCAGTTTCACAAGGCGCTCATGGAGATCTGGGAACTCATCAATCGCCTCAACCGCTATCTGGACCAGAATGAGCCATGGGCCTTGGCCCGGGATCCCGACCAGCAGGACCGTCTCCACACGGTCCTCTACAGCTCTGCTGAGACCTTGAGGATCGTGGCGGTACTTCTTGCACCCATCATGCCGGACACCACCCAGGAGATACTGGATCGGTTCGGCCTGAAAATCGGTCCCCTGGAGCTGCGCATGGACAGGCATGGCACCTGGGGAATACTGCGTCCGGGTACAGTCACCCGGCGGGGCAAGGCCCTCTTTCCCCGGATCGAACGTCGCCTTGCGGAGAACGGCGCCGCTGCACCCGCCGGAAAACCAGTTCTTGATCTGGAGGAATTCTCGCGTCTGGATCTGCGAGTTGCTGAAATACTGCGGGCTGAACCGGTTCCCGGTTCCAAGAAGCTCCTGAAGCTGGAAATCAATATGGGCGAGAGGCGAACAGCGGTTGCTGGCATTGCACCCAGCTGCCACCCGGAGGACCTGACCGGCAAACAGGTGGTGGTAGTTGCCAATCTGAAGCCAGCCACCTTGATGGGCATTCGCTCCGATGCCATGGTGCTGGTGGCTGGAGACAACCAGGAAATGATCCTCATTACGCCTGAAAAAAGGGTGGTCCCGGGCAGTTCGGTCCACTGAAAAGACCCGGCAGTGTCAGTGTTCCGTTGTCAGTTGTCCGTTGCACCATTTGGTAGGCTCAGCTCAAAGATAAGCTGGCTGGAGCTTTTTTCGGTTATGTAACTCAACTACCCCTTCTTTTCCGGCCTTGACAACTGACAACAAGCAACGGACACTTCAAGTCACTGTTGCAGCGCTTCTCTGATCTTCAATCGGAACAAGGTCAAAGTCTCCCTGTAGTCAGGTGTAGAAAAGACCGCGGAGCCGGCCACGAACACATCGGCCCCAGCCCGGGCTACCTCGCCAATGGTCTCCGCATTGATACCACCGTCTACTTCCAGTTCCACCCCCGGCCTCCTCTCGTCAATGATCTTCCGGAGTGCCCTGATTTTCGGAATCATGGTCTGGATGAAGTTTTGTCCTCCAAAACCGGGATTTACCGTCATGATCAGGATCTTGTCCACCTCAGGCAGAATATGCTCCACGGCCGCCAGAGGAGTCGAAGGATTGAGGGTGACAGTGGCCCTCTTGCCCAGTTCCTTTATGCGTTGCAGTGTACGGTGCAGGTGAGGCAATACCTCCACGTGCACGGCAACCATGTCTGCTCCCGCCTTGACGAAGTCTTCCAGGTAGCGGTCGGGCTCGCTGATCATCAAATGCACATCCAGGGGCAGGTGGGTGCTGCGGCGCAACGCCTCCACCACAAGCGGGCCGATGGTGATATTGGGGACAAAATGCCCGTCCATCACATCCACATGAATGTAATCGGCGCCAGCAGCAGTTACTGCGGCAACTTCTTCACCCAGTCGTGTGAAATCAGCAGACAAAATCGAAGGCGCTAGCTTTTTCATGGTGCTCTCCATTGTTCCTCAAAAAGAGGTCCGATCGTGTGTCCACCGGAAAAACCCTCCACGGTTTCCGTACCTTCTGTACAAAATCCGGCACATACCGGACCTTGTACCTGGCCATCCACCAGGATGCGTATCTGCTCGAGCGACTCCGCCCAGACCAGCCATTCAAGCTGATCGCCCGGACAATGGATCTTGCGGTGCAAAAGCATCCGTTTCCCATCCAGACGCTGGCACAGAGTGACTTCTTTCTTGAAATAGCCCTCTGGTACCACGTAGGTGACCCACCATAACTTGGCCTGCCGGCCCTTGAAGCGGGGAGAGCGGTTTACAACCAGGGCAATGGAACTTTCGGGATCCACCCGGTACCCGGCCAGAGGTCTCTGCCCAACAATGGTGTCCAGGGGTTTGTCTGGCCGGTGGGTAACCTTCACTTCAGATACCCCGAGCCCCAGACGGTCAAGGAGCTTCAAGGCCTGGCCAACAGCTCGGTGACGGAGCTCGGGCATGGCAGTGGCCGGGCGTTCGGAGACATCACTGACCAAAAGGTCAACGCCCTCGCCTCGTTCCAGCTGCCGCAGCGCTTCCGGTCTCTGAGCAATAACCGTATCAGGTGGATCGTCTTTCGAGAACACATGACAGATTTCGCCCACCTTGAGGCCGTTCTGGGAGAGAACCAGTTCGGCCTCACGCAAACCGCTTCCCACAAGTTTGGGCACACGCACTGTCCTGGATCCCCTGGAAAGGACCACCCTGACGTCTCGATCGCGCTTGCATCTGGTGCCAGGAGCAGGTTCCTGAGAGGCGATGAAGTTCTTGGGAACGGTCTCGCTCCACGTAAAACCACCCACCTTGATGTTCAAACCTAAAGAAGTGAGAAGATCCAGTGCATATACCGTGTCATGGCCCTGCAAGTCGGGAACGACAACCTCTTGCCCGCTTTGAATGATCCAGGTGCTGGTTAGATAGAGGCTGCAAACGAAGGCGCCCAGAAAAACCGAGGCGTAGAGGGCATATCTCAGAAGTTTTGAGAATCTGGCCATCGCTATTGTTCTGCACAGAAGTCAAGGATACAAGGAAACACTGTTCGCCCCGTCAGACCCAGCGACGCGGGGCGAAACTCGTTCTTGGATTCATACATTGTGTTCGAAACGCATTCAAGCTCCCTCCAGTCCCGCGCTGACATTGGCACACACCGTGGGCACGCTAAGTCTACGTTTTCACGATATTACCTGCCTTCTTTCACGTTCCCCCCTTTGCAAAGCTGACCACGGGACATACTTGAGACTGGGGGCATGTTAACTGTCCGTTTTCGCAACATGAATATGGTTTCCCTGTCCCGTTCCCCCCTTTGCAAAAGGGG
>JBKHJD010000084.1:0-8243 GCA_046538315.1 Syntrophobacteria bacterium | reverse complement strand
CTTATACCCTTGATCGGCTTCTCCTCGAGGCGTAGACTCTACGAGCGGTGGGCCGCCAGCGCAAAGAAAACTGTTTTTTAAAGCTACTCCCGACTCTGCCCTGCGTGTTGATCCAGCGCGGCGAGAATCTTGCCTTCGAAATCACCGAGATAATCCTGCAGGCTCCAGGCGATCTTTCGGCCCTGCGTTCGAAGCTCGATTCCCAGAATCAGTTCAGGATCAGTCTCGTATGTGGGCTCGATTTCCGCCAGGAGATGTTTCTGGAGAGCCTCGGTAACTTCTTGTCGCACAGCCTCCTGGAGTTCGAATCCACTTACGACCGTCGCCTGATTGCTCCCTTGTTCCAGTGCGGCGGTGATTTCTTGCCTTTCTTTTTCTTTCATCTGCCGGATACGCCTGAGGAAAACCTCCACAGCCTTCCTTCCTACCTCCACATCCACCAGGTCCCCGACGGCGCGTCGAGTAATGGCCAGGGTCTCACCGCCGACTAAACGACGCAGATCCCGCAAGAAGGTCTCTTTTTCCCGCTGTATGGACTGGTGCCACTTGTTACGGAGAGCTTCCACCTCCTGCCTGACTTCCTGGAGCAGCTCCTTTCGCCGGGTTTCAGCCTTCTTCTTCGCCTCGGAGAGCATCTGCTGGCGCTGTTCTTCGAACTCCCTGTTTTTTCGGCGATAGGACTCCGCCTCCTCTTCGGCCTCTTTTCTTTTCGTATCCGCCTCCTCCAGCCGGGAGCTGATCTTCTTCTCCCGTTCGTCCATAGCGGCGATAATCCGGTCATACAGGAAGTGCTTGAGAAGCCCTATCAGGATCAGGAAGTTCACTATCTGGGCTGCTACGGTAAACCAGTCAATAAGCACGGATTATCCTCCCGCTTGCTTTACTACGTAATCCCAAAACGGGTTGGCAAAGATGAGAATCATAGATACCACGAAGCAGTAAATTGCCGTAGACTCGATCATAGCCAATCCCACGAAGAGGGTCCTGGTGATGGTGTTGGTGGCATCCGGCTGCTGAGCAATGGAGCTCAATGCCTCAGCCACAGCTCGCCCTTCCCCAATGGCAGGACCGATTGCTCCTATACAGATGGTCAATCCAGCACTGATTGCCGATGCCATTCCGACCAGAGTAATGCTGTCCATATCATCCTTCTCCTTTCTTCTCTCGGGTGCGTTGGTGCTGTTCTCGTCTTTCGTGGTGAGCCCGGGTCGCCGAAGCGATGTAAACCATCGAGAGAACGGTAAAAATATAGGCCTGGATCATTCCGGTCAGGAGCCCCAGGGCACGCATGAGAATGGGGAAAAACAGAGGCGCAATGGCCAGGAGAATAGCAACGATTTTCGTTCCACTCATGATATTGCCGAAAAGGCGAACAGCCAGTGCAAGCGTCCGCGACAGCTCTCCCATAATGTTGAAAGGCAGCATGAATACTGTGGGCCTGATGTATTGTTTCAGGTATCCCAGAAAACCCTGGGAAAGGATGCCGTAGAGGGGAACGGCCACAAAGACGCATATGGCCAGCGCCGCCGTAGTGGAAAGTGAGGCGGTCGGCGGTATATACCCGGGCACCAGGGTAAACAAGTTTGCCAGCCCTATAAAGAGAAACAGGGTACCGACAAAGGGCAGGTACTTGAGGGGCGCCTCCTGGCTGATGTCCCGGATTTGACTTCGCATGGTCTCAACAATGATTTCCAGCAGATTTTGCCACCTGGAGGGGTGGATGTCGGTGGAGAGCTTTCGAGTTACCAGGTGAGAACCCAGCACGAGGATAAGCATCAGGCCCCAGGTAAACAGGATGGTGGAATTCACCGAGACTGCCCCCCACTTCCAGATGATTACCTGATCGGAGCTTATGTCTTTAATACCCATGCGAGTGTCCTCCGTGCTGCCAGGCAGTTTTCTCCGGTTTCAAGTGTTGAACCAGCAAACCGCGTATCATCAAAAAACCGAGGACGCAGCTCAACAAGCTCGGCCAGCATCCTGCGGTTACCAGGTAAAAGCAAAGAAGCGTTACGGACAGCCGCCCTGCAAGGCTGCCAATGACCAGCAGAAAGGGATGGCGTGCCCGGGACAGCCGCTGCACTGTCCACCAGAGCCCGAGGAAGTATACTGTGCCGATACCCGCGCCTGCTATGAGGGCGAGCAACAAATACGGTAAATCAAGTTTCATGCTGTCTCCGTGTTGTCAGGTATTCCCAATTCAATTTTATCTCCACCATCATCTCTCACCCCTGGGGCCACTTCTTCAGCATGGGCCGGACCAGGACCGGTGCAAGAACGCATGTGACCGCACAAACCACGACCATGGCTCCGAAAACCCGTGGAGGCACCGCCCATTCCCCCAATGACAGGCCTCTTTGCATGATCACCATGGCGATTTCGGCTCTGGGTACCATGCTGACGCCGATCAGAACAGCACTGGTGAGACCCCCCATGATGAACATGGGTGTGCCGTCTGCCACGACTTTTCCGAGAATGGCGACAACCGCCAGGACAGCCCCGAGCCCGACTGCCGAGGTGAGGGATTGGGGATCGATGTTCAGGCCTATGCCGATGAAGAAAAAGGGACTGAAAAGCTCATACAGCGGCATGAAAGATGACTCCATCTTCACTGTCTGGGGATCGCGGCTGAAGACCAGCCCCGCGAAAAATGCTCCGATAGCCAGGGAAAAACCGAGCACTCCTGCGAGCGCAGCGATCATGATCCCAACTCCGGCAACAGTGAGCATGGGATCCGGAGCAGGCTCGAATTCACGGAAAAAAGTTGTAACACGACGTTCTAGAAACAGAGAAAAGGCGAAGCAAACTCCCCCAAAGGCAACGAGTTTAAGGAAGAAAATACCTGCCGTCTTCGCAAACACCGGAAGCATGGAACTGCTCGAGATCTCTTTCAAAACCGGCAACACGGAGAACAACAGGGACATGAGAACAACGGCAGAGATATCATCCAATTCGGCCAGATCGATGAGGAGCTCGCCGTTGGCTGTCTTGAGGGCGTCCGCATCCTGCCAGACCGCCACTGATATGCCGACGCTGGTGGCGGTGAAAGCGGTACCGACGGTCAGGCTGGTGATCCAGCTCAATCCCAGCAGGTAGAACGCCGTCGCGAAACCCAGAAGACCGCTGATCGCTACATCTCCCACCCACACCAGGCTGGCCCGGCGCAGTTGCTTCAAAAGTCCTCGCAGGTTGCTCTCCAGACCGATCCGGAAAAGCAAGGTGAACAGGCCGATTTTCGCCAGGAACTGCAAGATCTCGTGGGATCCTCCAGAGAGAAGCCCCCAGCGGGTGTCAGCCATTCGGATGAGAAAGCCGAGGAGAAGGTAACCAACCAGCGACGGTACATGCGCCCGTTGCAGACCAGACTTGATGAGCATGGTCAGGACAATGATTGCACCCGTGAGCAACACCAGGACCTGAAAATCAATCGCTTCCTCAATCACGTCTGCTCTCTCTTTTCACCCAGTACCAGGCGTTCAGGCAGCCAAGGACGACACCGATGAAGAGACCCATGAGACTCCACGAATAGCCGTCAGCAAAGGTGCAGTCGAGCCACACTCCCACGGCGATCCCGATGAGGGTCGGAATCGCCACCGACCAGCCCACCAGACCAAACATGCCCAGGCCGAACCAGATCCCTCGCTGCTCTTCCCGTCTGGCTTTCAGCTTGCGCAACTCCTTGGAGCCCACCTTCTCCTTGAGGTCCTCTTCGAAGCGTTCTCTTCTCTTTTCCGAATCACTACCTTCAGCCATGCTCACGAAGCTCCAGGAAGCGTTTTACAAAACTCGCTTCGATTTTCGCCGCAGCGGAGCGCACCTTTTTCTCACGGTCATCGAGCATTTCGAACTCCTCCTCAACGGTCCGTCTCAACATACCCAGGTCGGGACCGCGCACCGCGTTTCTCGTCGAGACGACGACTTTCCGGCCCTGTTTCACCAGGATGCCTTCGTCCACGGCCAGGAAGGTCTCTTTTCCTCCACTGGCTTCGTAGAAAAGCAGGCCGGGTACAAGGGCCGCCACAAAGTCGATGTGGCGGGGCAGAAGACAGAAATAGCCGTTTGCCGCTTCAGCCGTGACCTTCTCGACTTTCTCAGCGAGAAAAACACCTGTTGGTAGCAACACCGTAAGGTCCATTGCCTCGTTCATGGCAAATCTCTCTCATTGATTCTCTGCTTCATCGACGGTGCCGAGCATATAGAGGGCTTTTTCCGGATAGTCGGCGAACTCATCGTTCAGGATTCGCTCACAGCCCTCGAGGGCATCGTCCAGCTTCACTGCCTTCCCCTTGTATCCGGTGAATTGCTCGGTGACGAAAAATGGCTGGGTCAGGAAACGCTCCAGACGCCGTGCCCGGTAGACCGTCCTGCGGTCCTCCTGTGAAAGCTCTTCTATGCCCAACATGGCAATAATGTCCTTGAGATCTTCATACGTAGCCAGGGTCTTGCGGATTTCCTGTGCGACTCGGTAGTGACGCTCTCCGACGATGCGGGGGACCAGCATGTTGGAGTTCGATTGCAGTGGATCCATAGCGGGGTAGAGGCCCTCGCTGGCTTTTTTGCGTGAAAGTACGATGGATGCAGAAAGGTGCCCGAAGATATGCACCGCAGCAGGGTCGGTAAAGTCGTCGGCCGGCACGTACACTGCCTGGACGGAGGTAATGGCGCCCGAGGCGGTGCTGCAAATGCGCTCCTCCAGCCCTGCCAGGTCCGAGCCGAGCGTTGGTTGGTAGCCGAGGCGTGAGGGAAGCTGCCCCATGAGCCCGGATACCTCCATGCCTGCCTGGATAAACCGGAAAATGTTGTCCATCAGGAGCAAAACGTCCTGTCTGAGGCCGTCCCGGAAGTACTCGGCCATGGTAAGGGCCGCGTGACCAACGCGAAACCTGGCCCCCGGGGGTTCGTTCATTTGACCGAAGACCATGATGGTACTGCCCAGAACGCCTGCCTCTTTCATTTCCCTGTAGAGTTCTTCGCCTTCACGGCAGCGCTCGCCGATACCGCAGAACAGACTCAGACCCTCGTGTTGCCCCACCATATTGTTGATCATTTCCATGATGAGTACGGTTTTCCCCACGCCAGCACCGCCGAAGAGTCCTGCCTTGCCGCCCAGCTCCAGAGGGGAGAGCACATCAATAGATTTGATCCCGGTCTCGAAAACTTCTGATTTTGTGGACTGCTGCTCCAGGGGTACCGGGTTCTGGTGAATCGAGCGCCACTCGGCCTTTTCCACAGGTTCCCGTTTGTCGATGGTCTCACCAAAGACGTTGAAAACCCTTCCCAGCATGCCTTTGCCCGTGGGGACACGAATTGGATGGCCGGTGTCAAAGACTGTGGAGCCTGCAGCTAACCCCTGGGTGGAGGTCAGGGCGATGCCCCTGACGGTTTTCTTGTCAAGGTGGGTGAAAACTTCAATTCTGATCTCTCCCTCCTCGCCGGTTTGCAATACATGGTAGAGGTGAGGAAGACGATGAGGAAAGCGGACATCTACGACGCTGCCACGCACCGAGAGCACTATCCCCTCGTTTGACGTTTTTTCACCCTCTGATCCAGCCATGAGCTAAGGACTCCGCCTTCCAGGTGTCGGGTCGTTAGGGCCCGTCCGCAGATACCAGTATTTCCTTCCCCTCGATGGAGGAGGATAAAGGTGGGGGTGATAAAATAAACAGAAAATCAAACAGTTAACCAGTCCACCTGCTTAATCCCCTCCCACTAGGGTGATCTTTACCCACACTTGATACAGTGGGTATGGTTATTATGGTGCCCATGCAAACCCATTCTTTCCCCTCGCCTGGCGGGGGACGAAGGGGAGGAGGAGATGATAAAAGGTTGAATCCATATTTATCTTCTCACCCCCACCTCAATCCTCCCCCGTCGAGGGGGAGGAAATCTTGCTGTTTCCGGGGTGCGGAGAATTAACCGGGAACAAGTTCAACATTGGCATAAACCTCATTACAACCACCACTTATGGCGCCCCCGGTGTAAAGTGTGTGCTAAGCTCATCCCACTAGGGGAGGAGAAAAGCAGTTTCCTGATGGACATGAACTAGTACAGCTCTTTTTCGTCGAACTCTAGGGTACCGGCGTAGACGTAGCCTTCGTCCCCCTCGGTGCAGGAGATGGTGATCTCCTGTCCAGACTTCAGGACCTCCGTCGCCTCTCCCGTTCCGACGACGGCTGGGACGCCCAGCTCGCGACTGACAATGGCGGCATGACTGGTGCGTCCACTGTAGTCGGTGACGATGCCTGCGGCCCGCTTCATGATGGGTACCCAGTCGGGATCGGTCATCTCGGTGACCAGAACGGCACCGTCTTCGAACCGGTCTATCTCTTCGGCGCTCTTGATAATCAGGGCCTTGCCCGTAGCAACGGCCTGACCGATGCTGAGACCGGAGACAAGCCGCTCGCTCTTGTCTTTCAACGTATAGCTCTTGAGGGTTCCGGCTTCTTTGCGGGACTGCACGGTTTCCGGGCGCGCCTGCACGATGAAGAGCTCTCCGGTCTCGCCGTCCCTGGCCCATTCGATGTCCATGGGTTTGCCGTAATGTTTCTCTATGGTGCAGGCCCACCGGGCCAACTGCAAAATCTCTTCATCTGCGAGCACGAATGATCGACGTTCATCCTTCCTTGTATCGATGTTTTTGGTGGTCTGGCTGCCTCCCTTTGCGTAGACCATCTTTTTCTCTTTTTCGCCCAGGGACTTCTCAACAATGGGCCTGTACTCATCTGACCCGAGCGGCGGCTTGAAGACCCGGTATTCATCAGGAGTGACCGTTCCCTGCACTACATTTTCTCCCAGGCCCCAGGCTGCGTCGATAACCACTACATTTTGAAAGCCGGTCTCCGTATCTATGGAGAACATGACTCCGGCACCGGCTCTGTCGGAGCGCACCATCCTCTGGACGCCCACTGAAAGCGCCACCTTCATGTGGTCGAACCCGTGCTCTTGGCGGTAGCTGATGGCCCGATCGGTGAACAGAGAGGCGTAGCACTTCTTGCAAGCATCCAGGAGCTCATCGGCACCCGTTATGTTGAGGAAGGTCTCCTGCTGGCCGGCGAAACTGGCCTCGGGCAAGTCCTCGGCAGTGGCACTGCTCCGCACCGCCACATCGAGCTCCTGCTTGCCGGAGCGTTCGCTCAAACTTCGATAGGCTTCACAGATGGCCTGAGAGATTTCTTCGGGGAAAGCTGGCTTTCGAAAGAGTCGCCGGATAGCTTTACCCACCTGGGCCAGCTGCTTCTCGCCCTTTTGCAGATCTTCCAACAGGGATTGTATCTCCCCGGTCAGACGGTTCCCTTCAAGAAATTTCCAGTAGGCATGGGAAGTGGTGGCAAAGCCGCCGGGTACGTGAATCCCCTCTGCTTTCAGGGAACCGATCATCTCTCCCAGGGAGGCGTTCTTGCCCCCAACCTGTCCTACATCTTTGGATCCCAGGCCTTCGAACCACCGAATGTAGCCATTATTTTCTCCCATGATTCCTCCTGCTGGATGGGACTGCCGAACCGTGTGCCTGTCGAGGCCAGGAACTGTCGTTTCCTTTCCTGTTCAGAGCAATCACCAGCGAAGCGTGAAGTTCTCGGGTTGTCCCGGCGCAGATCTGCCTCAGTTCGCGTTGTTTTGCATGATCGTTATTGTATGGAAAGCCTCAGGAGGTCAAAATAAGGTGAATCCTGTATTAAAAGAAATGACATGCTGTATTTGAAGATATGTAGCGTGTCCATCCGGAAATACCACTATTTCCTTGCCCTCGACAGGATGATCATTGCCCATACTTGACATCGGTGGAAGAAAAGGAGCACCGAACGGATGCTTGATATTCATCCAGCAACCAGCATCCAGCAGGTTAAAGCTCCAATCCCATCGAGTCGCCTTCCTCAAGATCGTAGATGTCCTTCCGAAAACCGATCTTGATCGGCCGTTGTGCAGACCTGCAGGTGATTATTGTTAGTCTGTCAGAGGTGACTTCCAGATCCAGGGTATGGCCCCGGTAGCGCATCTGCATACGCAGCCTCGCCAGTTCCTCGGGCAGAACAGGATTGAACCAGAGAACATTGCCGCGAGGTTCGATGCCCACGTATCCGCGTGTGAGCAGATCCAGGACACCGGCCATGGCGCCCAGATGGATCCCCTCAGGCGTAGTACCCCCCTGGATATCGGCGACGTCGCTCTGAAGAGCCTCGGTGAAGAGTCTCCAGGATCCCACTCTGTCTGAGCGCGCCAGCACCCAGGAATGGACGATCCTGCTC
>JBKHJD010000083.1:0-8343 GCA_046538315.1 Syntrophobacteria bacterium | reverse complement strand
CCCTGGAGGTGGCCATCCGGGTAAGCGAGCAGATTCAAGAACAGACGGAGCGACTGGGACCAGCTTTTGGACTCCGCTGAGCCTCTGGCCGGCAGAAGAGAACACCGTGAGGCAGGGCAGAGGGACCCTGTGAGCAAAAAGGTACTGATCACAGCAGGGGAGGCGTCAGGCGATCTGCACGGCGCCAATCTGGTGAAGGCCATGCGCGACGCGGAGCCTTCCATCTCTTTCAGGGGGGTGGGCAGTGGATATATGCGGGAGGCAGGGGTGCAACTCCTCTGGGATGCCGCCGAGATGTCGGTGGTGGGCCTCTCGGAGGTGGCAAGACATCTTGGCATCATCCTCAAAGTATTTCGAAAAGTAAGGGCGACACTGCGAACCTGGTGCCCTGATCTGGTGATTCTTATTGATTATCCTGAGTTCAACCTCCTGGTTGCGGCGAAGGCCAAGAAACTGGGCATTCCAGTGATGTACTACATCAGTCCTCAGATCTGGGCCTGGCGTCCGGGCAGGATCAAAACCATTCGCAAGCGGGTGGACCGGATGGTGGTCATTCTTCCTTTCGAGGAAGTGCTGTACCAGGAGAGCGGGGTGGATGCCTCTTTCGTGGGTCACCCCCTGCTGGATGTTGTCAAGGTGAGAGATGAGAAGCAATTGCAGCGCAGCCACGATGCGCGCGCAGGCCAGAGGCGCCTGGTAGGCTTGCTTCCAGGAAGCCGGTACAGTGAACTGCGGGCACTGCTGCCTCTCATGCTCGATGCCGCACGGATCGTTGCAGAACAGATGCCGGAGGTCCACTTCCTGGTATCTTGCGCCCCTACGGTGCAGCGCCAACAGGTGGATTCATACATAAAGGCTACGGACCTGCCGCTGACGGTTATCCAGCGAAACACGCATGATGCTATCCAGATGTGCGAAATGGTCGTGGCCGCCTCCGGAACTGTCACCCTGGAGACCGCCATACTGGGCACCCCGCTGGTGGTGGTCTACAAGGTGCATCCCCTGACGTACTGGTTCGGCAAACGGCTGGTCCGGGTAAAGCACGTGGCGCTGGTAAACCTCGTTGCCGGCGAGGCGGTGGTTCCGGAACTCTTGCAGCATGACGCCACAGCTGAACGGATCGCCGGGGAGGTGCTGGCTATTGTCAACAATCCGAAGCGCCTGGCGTGGATGCGAGAACGTTTATCGGAGGTTCGAGAAAAACTGGGATGTCCTGGAGCCTCTGGCCGGGCGGCAGCCATTGCAATAGAACTCATGGGCGGCAACGGATCGGAAAAGAAAGCAACTACCCGATGAGTCTCTATAGTCGATTACTTGAACTGGTAAGACCCTACTGGCACCGTCTGGCCTTTGCCATGGTTTGCATGCTGGGGGTGGCTGCCTGTACTGCGGCCTCTGCCTATCTGGTGAAGCCGGTCCTGGATGATATTTTTGTCCACAAAAATCTAGGCATGCTGAAAATCCTTCCCATCATTGTGCTGCTGCTCTTTCTTGTCAAGGGGGTCTGCACCTGGGGCCACGAGTACCTGATGAATCACGTGGGTCAGAGCATTGTGACCCGGCTGCGGCAGCAGCTCTACGACCATCTCCAGGCGCTCTCTCTTTCCTTTTTCGATCGGATGTCCACCGGAGTACTGATGTCGCGGATTACCAATGATGTTAACCTGATCCAGGGTGCAGTCTCCAACGCCGTTACCGGATTGCTGAGAGACAGCTTCAGCATCGTCGGGCTGGTAGCAGTTATCTTTTACCGGGACTGGCAGCTGGCCATTATAGCCATGGTGGTGCTGCCCTTTGCGTTCTTTCCCATCGTCAAGTTCGGAAAAATAATGCGCCGGCTCAGCACCAAACGGCAGGAGTCAATGGGTGACATCTCGACAATTCTCTATGAGACCATCAGCGGCAACCGCATCGTCAAGGCCTTTGGCATGGAAGAGTACGAGAAGAAGCGCTTTGCCAGAGAAAACCTGAAATATTTTAAATACTTGATGAAATCGGTGACCGTGCGTTCCCTCTCTTCACCGGTGATGGAATTTCTGGGTGGCATCGGCATCGCCTTCATCATCTGGTACGGGGGACACAGCGTCATCCAGGGGCAGTCCACACCGGGAAACTTCTTCTCTTTTCTCGCCGCCTTGCTGATGCTCTACGAGCCGGTAAAGCGCTTGAGCAAGGTGAACAATGTTCTCCAGCAAGGAATGGCGGCGGCCTACAGAGTTTACAGCATCCTGGACACCCAGCCGGAAATTCAGGATCGCCCGGACGCCGTCCACCTGCCTCCCATCCGGCAGAGCCTGGAGTTGCGCAACGTCCAGTTTCACTATGCCAATGAACCGGTGCTCAAGCATATTAATTTGAAAGTGGCTGCCGGAGAAGTCCTCGCCATTGTAGGAGTGAGTGGAGTGGGGAAGACCACTCTGGTCAATCTCATTCCGCGCCTTTACGAGGTGACCGGCGGGGCTATTTTCATCGACGGGGTGGACATCCGCCAGGCAACCCTTGCCTCTCTCCGCTCGCAAATAGGCATGGTAACCCAGCAGACCATTCTGTTCAATGACACCGTTCGCAACAACATCTCCTACGGTGACATTGTCAGGAGCAAAGAGGATATCATTGATGCAGCCAGGGCAGCAAATGCCTACGACTTCATCATGAAGATGCCGCAAGGATTCGATACCGTTATCGGCGAGCAGGGTGTGAGACTCTCTGGAGGGCAACGGCAGCGGCTCTGTATTGCCAGGGCGCTGCTCAAAGACGCTCCCATCCTCATCCTCGACGAGGCCACCTCGTCCCTGGACAGTGAGGCGGAGCTGGAGGTGCAGAAAGCCCTGGAGAACCTGATGGTGGGCCGCACTACGCTGGTCATCGCCCACCGGCTGTCCACCATTCAGAACGCGGACAGGATCGTTGTCCTTTCAGACGGTCGCATCGTTGAAGAGGGCGGCCATGAAGATCTATTGAGGGCCAATGGCGAGTATCGCCGTCTATATGAACTGCAATTTGCGAGTTTGGATACAGTCAGCAGTTCCACCGGGGCAGTGGGCCGCAGGGGATGAGGGAGAACCAGTGAGGCCGGCTCGCCTATGGAGTCCGGGCATTGCAGCCTAGCCGACCGTGCAGTTTTTGCAGTGGACAACGGACGAGTGGCACCGGACATTTCTCCATGATGTGGCTCTACAATGTGCTGTGGCTTCTTGCCCTGCCGGCTGTATGTTGCCTTCTCGGTGTCCGTCGTTTGACCCTTGGCAAATACCGCCGGAACCTGGGGCCTCGCTTCGGCCTCGGTCTAAAAAACCGCAGCCTTTCAAAGGGGCGCAGAGTTATCTGGCTGCATGCTCTTTCCGTGGGCGAAGTGCTCTCAGCGCTACCTCTGGTCCATTGCTTGCAGCAGGAGTTTCCCTCGTATCAGCTCGTTTTCTCTACCACCAGCGAAGCCGGTCACAGGCTCGCCCGCCGGAGACTGGCCTCCTCGAATTGCTCTTTTTTCTACCTGCCTCTTGATCTCTGGTGGATGATGCGCCGGGCGGTAAAGGCTGTCGGCGCCGAACTGTTTCTCCTGGTGGAGACCGACCTCTGGCCAAACCTTCTCTACTATCTTGACAGGGAGGGTACTCCAATCGTTCTGGTCAACGGCAGGCTTTCGGACCGATCCTTTTCACGCTACCTGCGGGTGCGGAAGCTATATACTTCGTTTTTTCAGCGTATTACGATGCTGTGTCTCCAGAGCCAGGAAGACAGCCGGCGAATGCAGGTGCTGGGCATCGAGCCGGCCAGAATACGAGTGACCGGTAATTTGAAGTTTGATCAACCTCTTTCCCGTTCACCGGCTCAGGAACGTATTGACCTGCTTGTTACCCTGGGTTTGAAGCCTCGCCCGTTCACGTGGGTGGCGGGAAGTACCCATGCCGGGGAGGAAGAGATCATTCTCAGGATCTATTCGTGCTTGCGGCAGCGATTCGCTGATTTTTTTCTGATCATGGCACCGCGCAATCCGGAGCGTTTCGGCCTGGTAGCCCGCCTGGCGGAGCAAAAGGGCTGGCAAACGGTGCGGCGCAGTCAACTGCCCCGCGGTGCCGGCCTGGAAGAGCCGGACATTCTGGTTGTTGACACCATCGGTGAGCTGGTTCAATTTTATGCTCTGGGCACTTTCGCATTTATAGGAGGCAGTATGGTCCGCTCCGGGGGTCATAATCCCCTGGAGGCGGCCCAGCGTGGTTTGCCGGTTGTCTTCGGTCCCCACATGGAGAATTTCAAAGAGATTGCCGCGATCCTGGTAGAAAGCGGCGGCGGCTTCCAGGTGCATGGGGAGGCCGGGCTCCGGGATCGGGTTGCGGATTGGCTCTCAGCGCCACATGCATGTCAGGAGCAAGGTAAAAGAGCCCGGGAGGCCGTGGTTCTTCATCAGGGTGCGGTGGGCCGGACCATGGAGGTGATCCGGGAGCTCCTGGCTGCCCGCCATTACGAACGGCTTCGGGGATTTCCGCGGCCAGCCGGCCTGGGAAGCGGGGACTCTGCATGATTCGTGGCCGAATCGAACAAATCGAAGAGGGATGTACTGAGCACCGGCGAAGCGAGCCAACTCCATGCTACCGCGTCAGGCACAGCGGGCTCCTGGAAAAAACCTTCAAACTCATCGTTTCTGAAGAAAGGCGTTCTGCCGGGCTCACGGTGCTGCGCCTGCTGGCGTCCTGGTGTGCTGTGGTCTACGGTGGTGTGGTTGAGCTCCGCAATCGCCTCTTTGATCTGAACCTTCTTACCAGTCACAGATCGGACTGTCGGGTAATCAGTGTGGGCAACCTCGCTGTCGGCGGAACCGGGAAGACACCCATGGTTCTCTGGCTCGCGCAATTTCTCATGGATGAAGGGTGGCGGGTTGCCATTGTCAGCAGGGGCTACCGTGGTCAAGCTGGTAGAAAAGTGTGCATTTTGAGCGACGGTCAAAGTATTCTCGCTGGTCCTGAGGAGACCGGTGACGAGCCACAACTGCTGGCGCGACGCCTCCCTGAGGTTCCCGTTTTGTGCTGTGCCAGACGGGTTTCGGCTGTGCGAGCCGCGGTCAAGCTCTTCCGCTGCCAGGTTGCTATCCTGGACGACGGGTTCCAACATCGATTCCTCGCCAGGGATCTCGATGTGGTCCTGCTCGATTCCCGAAGCCCACTGGGCAATGGTCGTCTGTTTCCCAGAGGCGTCCTGCGGGAAAGGGTAGGGTCGCTGGCCAGGGCTCAGATCCTGGTGCTTAGCCGCTTCGACGGAAGTCGCCGGGCTCAGGAGAACCGAAGAGCTCTTTCCCGGAAGTGGCCGGGCAAGCCAATTTTTACGGCAAGGCACCGTCCGCTACGCCTGTTCGAAGCCTCCACCGGCAGGGAACAACCGGCGAGCGTGCTGGCGAAACTCCGGCTGGCTGCGTTTGCCGGCATCGGTCAACCGGAGGATTTCTTTCGAGCCCTCGATGATCTGGGTGGGAGACTCGTCTATGCGAGCGCCCTTCCTGATCACCATGCTCTCACCAGCGAGCTCCTGGGGCGCCTTGTGCGCGAGGCATCCAGATACAAGCCGCAGCTATGGGTGACAACGGAAAAGGACTGGATACGATTGCCCGAAACGATTCCAGAAGATATGGACCTCTGGGTGCTGGTAGTGGAACTGGAACTGGACCTGGGCAATGGGGAGTCAGCATTCAAGCAACTGGTGCGAGGCTCAGTGAGTCCAGAGACTGGTTGCTGAGGAAAATTAAACTATGTATCAACCAGTTGAATCTGTCTCTCCGAATCAAAAAATTCTCCTGATCGCACCCAACTGGATCGGTGATGCAATTCTCTGCCTGCCGGTGGTTGATGCCAGCGTCCGGCTCCGGCCGGAGGCAGAGCTCACCGTGCTGGCACGGAAAGAGGTGTCTCAGGTATTCGTGGTGAGAGAGCCGTCGGTAAGGGTCCTGGAGTTTCAACGGGGAGCCGGCCCTCGCAGGCTCAAAGGTCTAGCCGAGCTGGCAAGGATGCTGCGAGAAGAACGCTTCTCCCTGGCAATCATTTTGCCCAACTCGTTCAGCTCCCTCCTGCTGGCGTGGATGGCTGCAATTCCGCAGCGGGCAGGCTATGCTACGGATGGCCGTGGCTTGCTTCTTACGCACAGACTGAAGAGCAGGCGCAAAGAGCGCGGGCTGCACCAGGCAGAGTACTACCTTCAGCTGATCCGCAGCCTCGGTGCAACCGAGGTGGATTGCATCCCGCGCTTGAGCTTGAGACCACGATACAGAAAGAAGGCCTTCAGCCTGCTGGGGACCCTGGGAATCGGTGAGGACGAGACCGTTGTGGGCGTTCATCCCGGAGCAGCCTATGGTGAGACCAAGCGGTGGTTTCCCCAGCGTTTTGCGGCGGTGCTCGAAAAGCTCCAGAGGTCGGGGCGGCGTATACTCTTGTTGGGCGGTCCGGGCGAAGAATCTGTTGCAAACCAGATCAGCAGGAAAATGGCAAAGCCCCCCATCAGTCTGGTGGGGCGGACTTCAGTTGCCGAAGCCCTGGCGGTGATCAGCCGTTGTGCTCTATTTCTGAGCAATGATTCCGGACTCATGCATGCGGCGGCTGCACTCGGGGTCCCCCAGGTTGCGCTTTTCGGATCCACAGACCCTTTGAAGACGGCGCCATTGAACGAGCTGGCAGTGGTGATTCACCCCAAGGAAGTGAGCTGCACCCCGTGCTTCAAGCGTCACTGCCCGCATAACCTGGAGTGCATGAAAGCGATCACCGTGGAAAAGGTGCACACGGCGGCCGAGCAGATGCTGGCAAAATGGAGGCCTCAGCCTACAGAACCCGGAGGATGGAGATAGCTTCGCCCTGTGCCTTTGTGGTGCAGACAATGATACTACTACGGGGCCCATCATGCATGCCGCGGTTTTTCTTGATCGGGACGGGACCATCAATGAAGAGATGGGATACATCAATCACCTGGATCGGTTCATTTTACTCCCCGGCGCCGCCGCAGCCATTCGCCGGATCAACGAAAGCGGCCTGAAAGCGATTGTTGTCACGAACCAGTCAGGCGCAGGCCGGGGCTATTTCCCTGTGGAGCTGGTGGATCAGGTCCATGAGAAGATGTCTCGCCTGCTTGAAGAAGAGGGCGCATTTCTTGACGGTATCTATACCTGTCTCCACGGCCCCTTTCCGCAAGGTCAGGGCTGCGCCTGCCGCAAGCCCGGGATCGGTCTCATGCTCCAGGCGGCGCAGGAGCTCCAGCTTGACCTCCGGAGTTCATATGTGGTAGGTGACCGCTTCAAGGACCTGGAGATGGCCCGTAATGCCGGAGCCAGGGCGGTGCTGGTTCTCACCGGCTACGGCAAGGGAGAGATGGAATTTCTGGGGCCGGGGAACCTGGTGCAGCCGGATTTTGTGGCAGAAGACCTCCAGGCCGCAGTGGGCTGGATCCTCTTGGACCTTGAGGGCAGAAAAGGACCGAAAAACGGACGACACGGACCATAAATCGCTTGTTGCAGTAACAGGCAAAAAAAGGGTGGAACAATTGACCGAACCTGCTGAACCTGAAGAAACCAGCCGACTCAGAAAAGAAATCATCGATACCCTCAAGCGGGTCTTTGATGCTGAACCCGACGTATTGTTTTCCTATATTTTCGGCTCGATGGCAGGCGGGATGGTGCATTTCGGCAGCGATATCGATGTGGCAGTTTATCTGAGTCCGGGCGGGAGATCTTACTATCACCGGAAGGATGAGGAGCTGAGGCGCCGTCTGGTGGATGAGCTGCAAATGGACGTTGACCTTTTTTTGCTGAATGTTTCTCCTCTAATTCTCCGCCGAAATGTCATTATTGAGGGCGAAAAGCTGACTGTGCGGGACGCTCAGGCAAAGGTCGATTTTGAGACCGCGACCCTTGTTGATTTCTTTGAGAAGGCGCCGTATTTCGATCTCTATCATAGCCTCCAGGAGGAGAAGATACGGCATGAGCCGTGAGAGCCGCAAGAGATATGTACGCAAGGAGAGAATCCTTGATTATCTAGAAAACATTCAGAGGCAACTGGATGATCTTCACCAGATGCCTGTTGATGGACCCGAATTTTTTCTGGACAGGAGCAATTTTGAGCGCATAAAGGCTATCAAATATTCTCTTGCCTGTGCCATACAGGACGTCACCAGGGTCTCGCTGCATATTGCTGTAGCTCTGGGGACTGTCAGAGTCCGGGAAAGTGAAGCTGAGGCGATCATTGCTCTGGGAGGGGAAGGTGTAATCCCTCCGGACCTGACCAGCAAAATCAAGGGGATGCCCTCGTTCAGGAACCGCATAATTCAACGTCTCGGAATTTGTACAATTTGTTGTATTCATTAGCCTTTTGGCGA
>JBKHJD010000082.1:0-8358 GCA_046538315.1 Syntrophobacteria bacterium | reverse complement strand
TGGCAGAAGCTGCTGCCAGGCTTGAGTTCGAGGAAGCAGCCTGTCTGCGGGACGAGATTCAGCGACTCCGCCGGCAGCTGGTCTTTTCGTAGAAAATTAGGCACTGCGGACTAGCCACTATGCACTAGGCACCGGGCACTCGGAACAGCGAGAAAGGCGGGAAAAGCGAGAAAGGCGGGAAAGGCGGGAAAGGCGGGAAAGGCGGGAAAGGCGGGAAAGGCGGGGCAGGCGGGAAAGGCGAGAAGGGCGGGAAAGCCGAAAGCAGGAGCTCATAGCTGATAGCTGAAAGCCGATCGCCAAGAGCTAAGACCCAAGAGCCAAGAGCACCGAGAAGCGCTTCCGAAGCCGAGCTGAGCGATCCTGAGGCCGCGAAGCGCTTACTGACAACGGACTACTGACATTAGCCAACATACAGGCGGAGAGACAAAGGCTAGTGCCTACTGCCTAGTGCATAGTGCCTACTGCCTAGTGCATAGAGTGCTTAGTTGGAATATGAATCCTGACCTTCAAGACAAACTGGACAAGCTTCCCGCGCGCCCGGGCGTGTATTTGCTGAAGGAGGCGACGGGAAGGATTCTCTACGCAGGAAAAGCCAAAAACCTGCGAAAGCGGGTACTTTCTTATTTTGGAGAAAAGAGCCACGGCTCGGCGAAAACGCAGGTCATGCTCTCCAGAACTGAGGACATCGACGTCATTGTAACCGGTACAGAGAAGGAGGCCGTGATCCTCGAGGCGAGTCTCATCAAGAAACACCGTCCCCGCTACAACGTGCTCCTTCGCGACGACAAGGATTACCTTGCTCTCCGCCTGGACCCGAAGGAGAAGTTCCCGAGACTCTCCTTTGTCAGACGGTTCAAGAAGGACGGCGCCCTGTACTTTGGTCCGTTCGCTTCAGCCAGGGCGGTGCGTGAGACCGTAAAAGTGCTCAATCGCACCTTTCCGCTGCGACAGTGCAGCAACCGCAAGTTTCGGCATCGTCAGCATCCCTGCCTGAACTATCAGCTGGGCCGGTGCCTGGGGGTGTGCTCCGGCACGGTTTCGCCCGAGGAGTATGCCGGAGTGGTGGAACAGGCGGTGCTTTTCCTCAAGGGTCGAACCCGGCATCTACAGGACAGGCTCCAGGCGGAGATGGAGAAGGCTGCTGCGGCCCAGGAGTTTGAGAAGGCCGCCGTGTACCGGGATCGGCTCAGGGCCATTGAGCAGACGCTGGAAAGACAACATGTGGCGTCGCCAGAGTTTCGAAAGCGTGATGTGATTGGTGTGTGTCAGGACTCGGAGCGCATGGCCCTGGCTGTGCTCTTTGTCCGTGGGGGCAGAGTGGTGGACAGCCGGGTTTTCGACTTCGAGCGGCCTCAGGGAGGGCAATCTGAGGCTGTACGCGCATTCATTCAACAGTATTATGACGAGGGACGGGCTCTACCCGAGGAAATCCTCATCAGTGACCATGTGGAGGAACAGGAACTGCTGGCCGAGTGGTTGACTGAGCTCAGGGGCGAGCGGCTGAACCTGAGGGTTCCCAGGCGGGGCGAGGCACGTCACCTGGTCGCCATGGCCGTGCGCAACGCTTCCAATCGGCTTGAAAGCCGGCGGAGAAAAGAGGCGGACCTGCAGAGTGCGCTTCAGCGTCTACAGGATCGACTGAACCTGGATTCTCTGCCCCAACGCCTGGAGTGCGTGGATATTTCCAATATCCAGGGCCGCTTCGCGGTGGGATCCCTTGTGGTTTTCCAGGCCGGTGAACCGGACAAGTCCGCCTACCGACGCTACCGCATAAAAGGGCTAGATCGGTCCAATGACCCGGCCATGATGGCCGAGGTGCTCGCACGGCGATTCACCGATACCCGTGGCTCGCAGGGGCTTCCTGATCTGCTCGTTCTGGACGGCGGCAAAGGTCAGCTCAACCAGGCCCTGGCTGTGCTCAGAGAGCTGGATCTGGAAGGGAGGGTTCCTGTTGTTGGCCTGGCCAAAGAATCCAGGAAAACGAGGAGGGATGTCTCCTCCGCAAGCGAGAAGCTCTACCTGCCGGGAAGGAAAAATCCCTTGCTGCTCAAAAATGACCCGGTCCTGCTCCTGGTTCTCGACCGGCTGCGAGACGAAGCGCATCGCTTTGCCATAACCTACTACCAGAAGCGCCACCGGAAGGGGACCCTGCAATCTGTGCTGGACGGGGTGCCTGGAGTGGGACCCAAGCGCCGGCAGTTGCTCATGGGTCATTTCGGCTCGGTGAGGGAGCTGGCCGGGGCCTCCGTGGAGGAACTTCAACGGCTTCCCGGGATCAATGAGCACCTGGCGCAGAAAATCCATGCCGCTATGCAGGCAGCCAAACAGAATCGCGTCTCGAAGGCCGCTCCCACAGGTGACGGTGGTGAAAGCTCTCTAGCTTGAAGCAGCTGACTCGTACTGTGCCCCGGCTATTCGAAGAAGGAGAATGAACATTGAACATCGAACATCCAACATCGAATGTTTAATTTAACAAGAAATATGAAGATGGAACCTTTGCCTGAGAGGAGAGCGTATGGAAGAGGTACGGGTCAGATTCCCTCCCAGCCCGACGGGCTACCTGCACATCGGTGGGGCGAGGACGGCTATTTACAACTGGCTTTTTGCCAGAAAGACCGGGGGCACGTTTATTCTTCGCATAGAAGACAGCGACGTCGAGCGCTCCACCGAGGAATCCATCCAGGCTATTGTCGATGGATTGAGCTGGCTCGGTATCACCTGGGACGAGGGGCCGTATTTCCAATCACATTACTTCAACGAACACTGCCAGGCCGCCCAGAGGTTGCTGGAAAGCGGCCATGCCTACAAGTGCTTTTGCACCCAGGAGGAACTGGAGCGCAAGAGGCAAGAAGCAAGAAAGAAGCGGCTTGATATTCAATACGACGGCACGTGCCGCCATTTATCCCCTGGAGAAGCCTCCCGGCTCGAGGCCGAGGGTCGGCCTTACGTGATACGGTTCAAGGTTCCCCGAGGTCCGGAATCAGTGGTCTTTCACGACGGTGTATACGGGACGATCGAAAAGAGGTACCGGGATATCGAGGACTTTGTTATTGTTCGCTCCAACGGCCAACCCCTCTATGTCCTCTCCAACGCGGTGGACGACATTCGGGAGCGGATTACCCACGTGATTCGCGGCCAGGACGGACTCGGCAATACGCCGAAACAGATTCTCATCTATGAAGCCCTTGGAGCGCCGCTGCCCCGGTTTGCCCATACTTCTCTTGCCCTGGATCCGCAAAAGCGGAAAATCTCCAAACGCAAGCACGGCGAGGCGGTTACGGTGCAATTCTACCGTGAGCGTGGCTTTTTGCCCTGGGCCCTGGTTAATGTTCTGGTGTTACTGGGTTGGTCCACTCCAGACAACCGTGAGATCTTCTCCAAAGAGGAGCTCATTGAGGCGTTTTCCCTGGAAGGGCTCCATCGGGCCAATCCTATATTCGACGTCCGCAGCAACGACCCCAAGTTCTTCACTGACCCCAAGGCACTGAGCATCAATGCCCATTATCTGCGGACCATGCCGCTTGAGCATTTGCTGCCCTATGTGCAGGCCGAGCTGGAGGCCCAGGGTCTCTGGGACCCAGCCTATGCCGCCGAAAAGCGCCAGTGGTTTGCCGCCACAGTGGACTTGATTCGCAGCCGCTACCACACCACCAGGGATTTTGCTCAGTTGGGGCGACCGTACTTTGCAGATGATTTCCCCATGGATGAGAAGGTGCTTCGCAAGAACATCCTCAAACACGAAAACCTGAAACAGTGGCTGCCTCTGATGGCAGACCGCCTGGCAGCGCTGGAAGAATTCACCCAGGAGGCGATCGAGGAAACCATCCGCGGACTTGCCGGCGAACTGGACATCAACGCCGGACTTCTTATCAACGGTGCGCGGGCGGCCGTTACCGGGCAGGCAGCCGGACCCGGTCTGTTCGAGGTCCTGGAAGCGATCGGCAAGGAGAGAGTGGTACGGCGCCTGCGCGTTGTTCCCCGCCTGTTTTCGGAGCAGGCAAAGGAGGCCCATTAAGCCCGCCTAGGCCTTTGGATAGAGAAGATCGAGTGCAGGTGATTGCTGCACTCCCTGCACCTGATTCTCATTCAGGTACTGGCGCAGGGCTTTATTGATGATGCAGCGGGAATGCTGGGAAAAACAGTTTTCTTTGGTGCAGTAGCTCATAGGCATAGATTGGTGACGGATCTCGTGATATTGGCAGTCAAGGCATGGTTTGAGTATCATAGTTTGCCTCCCCTGGGCCCACATAGCGCATGGAGCAAAGTGCAAAGCGTAGACGGGGACAACAGGCAACAATGGGTCGTCGTCTTCTAGGTACCAACATGAGAATTCTGGAATCTTTCCTTTTACCCGAGGTTATTCCCCATGCGCTTTACATCATGCGTCTATGGCAACACCGGTTCGATGTCTTCTTCGTTCATCTCCACAGACACTGCCTGCTGGATGATGTCAATGGCAACTACTAATCTGGCTTTCTCTTTCCGTCTGCGCACCAGAATGCCTTCACAACCATACAGGGGTCCGTTGACGACTTTCACCCGCATACCTTCCCTCAAGTAGGGGTAGGTGGTAAGCACGCTGGCGCTGCCGAGAAGCGTTTTCAGGCTGTTTATCTGGACGTCCGGTACAACAAGGGGGCCTTCATTGTTGCGCACCAGGCTAACCACGCCTGGTGTCTGCAAGATTTTCACATGTTCGTAGTTGTCGAGTATGCTCCGAACGAAAAGGTAGCCCGGGAAAATGGGTACCTGGATCTTTCGACGTCGGTTCTGGCGCCGGCTCCAGCGCTCCATTTGCGGGAAGAGACACTCAAAGTCTTTGGCCACGAGGCGCGAGTACACTTTGCCTTCGTGACGAACCTGGGCGTAAACGGCATACCAGGCCGGGGAGATCTGCGCATTCGATGCTGGCATGAATCGTTTGGCGCCAGGAAGGCTTATTTGGTGCCCGTCTGGATTGACCACCGAGTCCTCGATCGCCGGTTGTGCCTGCACGTGCCTCTGGACTCAGCCGGTGGCGGAGGCGCAGGCGATGTACAGGATTTCTCCGGTCTCTTTGGTCCCTCGAAGATACGTAAGCCTCGAGAGGTCCCTTTGGTCTTTCTGCCGGTGTTTCCTAGAGCCCGATCCAAACAACTCTACAACGAGCAAGACAGTTCTGCGATGGTATCGCTCTGTCGTCAAGAATGTCAAGAGAAAATCGGTCGACACTGGCCGAACTGAAGGGGAATCCCGCTGAAACTGTTTCAACAAGGCCGTATTTCAGACCTCCTGCCATACGGACGCCAAGTTGTGCAACATGTCAATTTGGTATAGAAGAGATGCATGTCAAACAAATGAAGGCATATCCTGTGGGGGCGGGGCTCTGTACCCGCCCCACAAGGCGTGTCGTAGCGCAAGCTGGTCTTCGGGCCGGTACGGAGACCGGCCCCTACGAAGAAAAGGAGGCCTTCGTCGTGTTGCAGGAATTTTTCCTGTCGAGCAAAACGGTTAGTCAGAAATCCAGGGGTCTGCGCGCCGACATGTCAAGAGTTCTGTATTTTCTCCCAGGGAAAAGTACGCTGTAACGATAGTTATTCACGGTGAGGTACCGGCTCGGATCATGTTGATTTCGGCAAATATCACCGGTACAATCAGTTGTGTGGAGAAGCTTTGGATATACCAGTCGGTCGTAATTGTCAAAGCAGTGCAGGCGTTCTGCAACCATATGGTCCCCGGGAACAGGAGAGGTTCATGGTATCCATACATCCTGATGCACAAAGTAGAGGGGTAATGGGTAGAGCTGTTCGTGCCCGGGTTGACGCGTGCTATACGTGTCGGTCCTGTGATAGCGAATGCCCTGTCAATATCTTTACAGGTCGTTTGCACCCGGCTGAACTGGTGCGCATGGCCCATTACGGGCTTGTGGAGGAATTGCTGGAAGCTCCCGAAATCTGGTACTGTCTCTCCTGCAATCGCTGCTCGAATGTGTGTCCCATGAACGTGAGGCCGGCTGTTCTTTTTGGGTACCTTCGGCGGGAGGCGATACGACACCGGATGGTACCCTCAGGAACGGCGGACGAATGGGTCGAGCTGCATCGGCAGTTTCACCGCATTCGCTGGCATGTGGCCTCCGCTCTGCTCAGGGGTGACAGAGCACCTGATCCGCTTACCCAGTGGGATGGTCTCGCAGAGAAACCGATTCAATCCCATTTTATCTCTCCAATCGACCTGGGCCACAATCTGCAGCTTTACAGTTTTCGAGAGGCTTCGGTTTCCTACCTTGGCATCTGCACGGAAGTGACCGCCTGCCTCACCTGCCGAGAATGCAGCAATGCTTGCCCTGTTTGTTTTGAACCATCAGTGTTTGATCCTGTGCTACTTTTCCGTCTTGCTGTTCTGGGTTTACTCGACATTGTTCTCAGCTCACCCTCGCTGTGGCTCTGTATGGGGTGCCAGAGCTGTACCAAAGCCTGTCCTGAAAAGGTAAAGGGGCATCTGCTGATTCGCAGGTTACAGGAAATGGCGCTGGAAGAGGGATATGTGGACGTGAATTTCCTCTACCAGTGGCAACGAGCGCAGGGAGAGTTGTACAGGGTGTTGTTGGATCGGGTACAAAGTTTGCTGGAAGAGGCTGCCTGACAGAAATGCTTCTGCTTTTGGTACAATATTTGCTAGAAAACAAAGTACGGCAAGCATCCCGCTTTTTCTTGCCGGTCTTCCTCCTTCGGGACCCCCACCGACCAACCGCGTCAGACCAACGGGGCAACATGGTGATGGTGGGGGTTTTTTTGTTCGCTCATTCTGACAAAAATTGACATTCGCGGCCCGTGAACCGCAGCCATGGCGGCCAGGCGTGGCGTGGCGCTCCGGGAACGCTGCACCACTGATGGTGCGAACAACCGGCGGCTTTCTTGCTGCCGGTATTCTCTGCATGGTGCTACCCTAATCATACATAATCTCCCAATGGTTCTGAAACGAGCTCCCGACAAGACTGTACCGGGACGCCATGGTCTTTCCTGTACCGGCATCCAGAACCTCAAATAGATAGCGGGAATGGGCTCGCCCTCGTGCTCAGGGATCTCTAGCCAGACTTCCTTTTCCTCTCGCATGAGACCCAGGACGTATGGCCCTACGATGATCCCGACGATGAGCATGCCTAACAGACCTGGAAGCTTGAACCTGCGAAGTAGAATATCCGCAGCCAGACCGAGAACCACGATCAAGGCCAAGCTGACTCCCGGGAACAAACAACCGAGCGGTTTCAAGTATGTAGAGCGGCACAAGATTGTGCTGACTGGCTACTGAGCTCCCAGTAACGACGGGGGTTTAGATTCGTACTGCGCTGAATTGAACCATGGGGCCCTGGAAAAAGTCCCCAACGGACCCCCTGTTCCCCAGCACAGTTCAGGGTTAATAAGCGTTGAATGGGAGCCTATGGATCGAAGAGATAACTACGGAACATACCAGAATTTCGCGCATATGAAAACAAAAGTGTATGCAGTCGGTATGTACTCCACTATCGGACCATGCCGCTGCTGTCTCGCTCCAGAAACGAAGCTTGCCATTTGACGCCGACTCGGTTAGACAAGGCAGCGAAGATGGGAATAATCATGAGGAGGAAGACCGTGCCGATTTCCTCCGGGGGAATACTTTAGAAGGCAAGTTGTGATGAGCCCGGGTCTGAGAGCTTCGGGGTTTGGTTTGAGGAAGTGTAGATGCGCACTGTAACCAAGGCAAAGGTGATAAAGGATCTGGAGGAAGCCCTGTGGAGCATGATTGTGCTAGAGGAATACACTGGGGTTTCAGATAAAGAAGTAATGAGGCGAACGATTCGGAGTTTTCTTGACGAAAGAATTGAGCCGCTGAGTATAGAAGAACTCATCGATATCTTCTTCGCACCGGGAGAGATTATGACGCTTTTTCTGGAATATGTACGCACCAGGGGAGTAGCAGGCGGTCCAATAGCTTTGCACTGAAAAGATGAGGCGGAAAGGTAACCACCGGGTTCATTCATTTTTTACATAGCTGGACCACCACAAAACTTTATAACTCGATTCCTTTACACTCCGCCAGTTTTCAACTTGCCGCAACAGATAGTTTCCTGTAAAAGATTACGCCTCTATGATATCCTGCGTCTGCCCTCGGAAAACCTGGGGTAAAGGGAGACAAGGAAATGAGACTCGCAGCTACTGTTGGAACATTGATGATTTTCGTAGTTCTGTTCGGGGGGATGGCCTCCGCATCGGCAGCAGAAAGTGGTAATGCAGTTTACGAGCTTCTCGCTTCTAAAAGTCCTTATAGTCGGTTTGTGGGACAGGCGTATCTCAAGTTTCGCACCCCTTGATTGGGGGTAACCAGTATAGAAATTAGGGTTTT
>JBKHJD010000081.1:0-8368 GCA_046538315.1 Syntrophobacteria bacterium | reverse complement strand
TGCGAACTCCGTCAAAATCAGAAAAGTTCCCCCCAGATCGCGGCGGGCCGTTTTGCGGCCAGCCGGACGCTTTTTTAACCTGAAACACATCTTCGATGAGCTGAACTGCGAGTACTTCGAAGGCAGGCTGGCCTGCGGCATCACCTGGGGTGCCAACAAGAAGGTCCGGAACCAGAAAACCATCCGGCTCGGCTCCTACTCGGAGGCAACCAGAACAATACGCGTCAATCCTGTTCTTGACAGAAGGTACGTTCCAAATTATGTCATCCGCGGGATCGTTTACCACGAAATGCTCCACCATTTCCTCGGAACAGCGGGGCAAGACGGCGGCACCTCTGCACACTCCGCCGGGTTCCGTCGACTGGAACGTCGCTACCGCCATCATCACAAGCTGCAAGCATGGTTGGAGAAACATCGGGAACACCTCCTTGGTAGATAGCTGTGATGTAACCTCCTGGTCTTCCACACAAAGGAGAGCAACAATGGGCCCTATGGAAAATGCCCTGGATATTGCGGTGAATCAGCTAGACCTGGTGGCTGAGCGGACGAAGCTCGACCCTGCAATTCACAAGAGGTTGTCCAGGCCAGCCAGGTGCTACATCGTTTCCATTCCCATTCGTATGGATGATGACAGCGTTGAGGTCTTCACCGGCTACCGCGTGCACCACAACACCTCCCGTGGTCCTGCCAAAGGAGGCATACGTTACCATCCGGAGGTCTCCCTGGATGAGGTTACCGCACTCTCCATGTGGATGACCTGGAAATGCGCTGTGGTAAACATCCCCTTCGGTGGCGCCAAAGGAGGGGTAGCCTGCAACCCAAAGGAGATGTCGCGGCGAGAACTGCAGCGCTTGACCCGTCGCTATACCTCGGAGCTCATCAACGTATTCGGTCCCCGGACCGATATCCCTGCCCCGGATGTCTATACCGATCCGCGGGTTATGTCCTGGATTATGGATACCTACAGTGTCTCGGTGGGTTATGCCGAACCGGGTGTGGTTACCGGCAAACCCATAGCACTGGGAGGGTCCCTGGGCAGGAATGAGGCCACGAGTCGCGGCTGCGTGTTTACCGTTTATTCGCTGCTCCGCCGACTCAACCGTAACCTGGACGAGCAGACAGTCGCGGTTCAGGGCTACGGCAACGTGGGCTATCACGCCGCCTTGATCCTCCACGACGACGGAGCCACAGTCGTAGCCGTAAGTGACAGCAGCGGAGGGGTTTATAATCCCCGAGGACTGGACCCGCGGGCAGTGGAACAATACAAACACCAGAACGGGTCGGTTCAGGGATACCCCGAGGCAGACAACATCACCAATGAGGAGTTGCTGGAGCTCGACTGTTCTGTCCTTATTCCGGCGGCCCTGGGTAATCAGATCACCGAAAACAACGCCGACCGCCTCAAAGCCCAGATTGTTGCCGAAGGCGCCAATGGACCGACCACCCCCGCCGCAGACGGGATTCTCGAGGAGCGGGGTATCTACCATCTTCCCGACATCCTTGCCAATGCCGGGGGAGTCACGGTCTCTTACTTCGAATGGGTCCAGGGGCTGGAACGCTCCTTCTGGTCCGAGGCGGAGGTCAACGCCAGGCTCAAGGAAATCATGGAAGCAGCCTTCGACAGTGTCTGGCAGATAGCCGAGCGCGAGAGGGTATCTATGCGGACGGCCTCCTACATGCTGGCATTGAAGCGGGTGGAGGAGGCCATGCTTCTCCGCGGTCTATACCCGTAAAGGAAGGAGCTGCGTTAACTGCACTCTTATACTCTGACAACGGTACCCAGTTCCCGTGACCGGCGTGCGGGCTGGAGCAAAAAAAACGGGAAACTTCAGGTGAGGCAACGCGTTGACACGGGCAGGTCCGTGTGCTAGATGAACGGTATCGGAATGAACCACGGGCCGTGGCAGGCGAGGGTTCCGCCACGGCCTTGTCTGGTTGACAGCCCATACAGTCGCCGGCGTGGGTTCGTTTATCCGCACAGCCCGCTTCCGAGTGCGACGAAAGGAACTTACCATGCTGGTGGTAATGAACAGCCATGCCACCAAGGAAGAGATCGCCCAGGTAGTAACCGCGATTGAGCGAGAAGGGTACCTGGCCCGTGTGATTGAGGGAGGCCAGCGCACGGCCATCGGTATTCTCCAGAATCGAGGTCCGGTAGACCCTACGCCGTTTTTGCTCCTCCCCGGAGTCAGGGAAACCATTCCGGTCTCCAAACCATACAAGCTGGTGGGCCGTGAATTCAAACCTGCTGATACGGTGATCCATCTGGGAGACATAGCCATCGGCGGTGACAACTTCGTACTCATCGCCGGTCCCTGTGCGGTGGAGAGCGAGGCCCAGGTGCTGACCATCGCCCATGAAGTCAAGCGCCACGGGGCCATGATTTTACGGGGCGGGGCTTATAAACCGAGGACATCGCCCTATAGCTTCCAGGGTCTGGGTGAGGAAGGCTTGAGGATTCTCGCCAGGGTCCGCGAGGAGACGGGGCTGCCCATCGTCACAGAGGCCCTGGACGTTGAGGTTTGCGGTCTCGTTGAGGAATATGCCGACATTATACAGATAGGTGCGCGGAACATGCAGAACTTCTCTTTGCTGAAACGCGCCGGCCGCGCCCGGAAACCCATCCTCCTCAAGCGTGGTATGGCTGCTACCATCCAGGAGTTGCTCATGGCAGCCGAATACATTATTTCCGAGGGAAATCCCAATGTGATCCTGTGTGAGCGTGGGGTCAGGACTTTTGCCGATCATTCCCGCAATACCCTGGATCTCAGCGCAATACCGGTGGTCAAAAAAGAGAGTCACCTGCCCATCATCGCTGATCCGAGCCATGCCTGCGGCCGCCGGGACCAGGTTATTCCCATGAGCCGGGCGGCGGTTGCTGTCGGGGCTCAGGGCCTGATGGTGGAAGTACATCACGAGCCGGCCAAGGCCTTGAGTGACGGCCACCAGTCCCTGTTCCCAACGCAATTTGCCGATCTGGTGAATCAGATTCTCCCCATCTTGACCGAGGAGCAACGGGGCCAGTTGCTGAAAGTTCGCCCCGGCTAACTTTGCGAATCCACAGCACGCAATGCGCATCGTCTGGAGCGGGCGAGGTGCCTTGATGCCCTGGGCTTTGCGCCCTGCGAAGAGGCTGCAAACCTGCCATGGAACGTTTTCGCCTGTGCTTGAAGAAAGGAACAGACAACTCGTATGATGTGGTCGTGGGCAGGGGTGTGCTCCGCAATCTCCCCACCGAGGTGGAACGCCTGGGCAACTTCTCTTGCTGTGCTTTGGTGACGGATGAGCAAGTGAGGCCGCTTGTGGCGGAACCTCTCCAGGCGCAGCTGCGATCCCACGGCATCAACCCGGTGTTGCTCGCCATCCCGGTTGGCGAAAAATCCAAGACCATTGGTACAGTTGTCTCCCTCTGCGAGCAACTCGTTGCCCATGGCTTTGACCGCCGGAGCCTGCTTCTGGCTGTCGGTGGCGGGGTGGTTGGCGATATTACCGGGTTTGCTGCCGCCATGTACCTCAGAGGCATTCCCTATATCCAGGTTCCCACAACGCTCCTTGCGCAGGTGGACAGTGCCATTGGCGGCAAGACCGGTGTGGATCTGCCCTCAGGGAAAAACTTGTTGGGTGCCTTCCATCAGCCCTTGCTTGTACTCTCTGATCCGGAGGTGCTCGCAACCCTTTCACCTGCCGACATGCGCGAGGGACTGGCGGAAGTGATCAAATCGGCCCTGATCGGTGAACACCGGCTCTTCTCGGAGCTGGAGAGGGAGGGCGCCAGAATCCTCGATCCAGGCAACCCTCTGTTGGAAGCCACCATTGCTCGCGCCTGTCGCGTCAAGTGCGAAGTGGTGAGTCAAGACGAGCGAGAATCCGGGCTCCGCCGCATTCTCAACTTCGGTCATACTCTCGGACACGCAGTGGAGGCCGCTTCCAACTACACGATCAGCCACGGACACGCGGTCGCCGCCGGCATGGGTGCGGCCATCCGGTTCTCGGTCCAACAAGCGGGTCTGCAAAATTCCCAGGCTGACCGTGCCCTGAATCTCATCCGCACGGTGGAGCTGCCGACAGAACTGCCTCCAGATCTGGATCCGGAGATAGTGCTGGCCGCGCTGGAAAGGGACAAGAAAATCCAGGCAGGCATCTGTCACTTTGTGCTTCTTGGCGAAATCGGACGTCCAGTTATTCAACCGATTCCACTCGAGAGCCTCAGGAGGGAACTGGCGAAGATTACGACGAATTAAATCAACCTAACGGCCCCGGCGGGACTTTTTTGACAGGATCAACAGGATTTACATGATTTCTTTAGCTTTGTCATATCCTGATCATCCTGTATATCCAGTCAAAAATGACATTGCTATGCAATCCACTTGGAAGGATTCTCGGAATATGTCCGCAAATGAATTCGTCCATCTCCACGTCCATAGTGAGTACAGCCTCCTCGACGGCGCCATACGACTCGAAGACCTGCTTGAAATTACGGCAGAGTTTGGCATGCCCGCTGTGGCCTTGACTGACCACGGCAATATGTATGGGGCGTTGGAGTTCTATGAAAAGGCGAAACAGAAAGGCATCAAACCGATCCTGGGCTGCGAGGTCTACGTCGCTCCCAACAGCCGGTGGGATCGGGGTGGCGACAGCAGCGGTGAACGCAACTACCATCTCATCCTTCTGGCTGAAAACAACACCGGATATCGAAACCTTCTCAAGCTCCTTAGCCTTGCCAATTTCGAGGGTTTTTACTACAAGCCCAGGGTGGACAAAGAGTTGCTGTCCACATACCGGGAAGGTCTCATCGCCCTTTCTTCCTGCCTGCATGGAGAAGTAGCCTCTCACCTTCTGGCCGCCGGTTCCGCCCGGGCAGAACAGGCGACCCTGGAGTATCGGGATATTTTCGGAAAAGATAACTTTTTCCTGGAGATTCAGGCCAACGGAATCGCCGAGCAGGAGATCGTCAATCGCGAGCTCCGTACCATGAGTGACAGGACCGGTATTCCCCTGGTGGCAACGAATGACTGCCACTACCTCAGAGCACAGGATGCAAAGGCCCACGACGTGCTCCTCTGCATTCAGACAGGAAAGACGGTGCTCGATGAAAAACGCATGCGCTTTTCCACCGATGAGCTTTTTTTCAAATCACCCCAGCAGATGTGGTCCTACTTCAGCGACGTCCCTGAAGCCCTTCACAATACCCTGGCAATCGCCGGGCGCTGTCAGGTTGAACTGGAACTCGGGCGGCCTCGCTTTCCCCAATTCCCCCTGGAGCAGGGAGAAACCGCCGAGTCGCGTTTCGAGAAGGAAACCTGCGACGGCTTCAACCGGAGGCTCGAGGAAATCCGACAGAAACAGCCGTCATTCGGCCGAGATCAAGAAGATGAATACAGCCAGCGCCTCGCCCGGGAAATTGCAATTATCAAGAACAAGGGCTTCAGCACCTATTTCCTGATCGTGGCCGACTTCGTTACCTTTGCCAGGGAGAACGGCATTCCCGTGGGCCCTGGTCGCGGATCCGCCGCCGGCAGCCTGGTAGCTTACTGCCTGGGAATTACCGATCTCGACCCGATTGCCCACGGCCTGATCTTCGAGCGCTTTCTCAACGAGGAGCGAGTAAGCCTGCCCGATATTGATGTGGATTTCTGCATGCATGGGCGGGACCGGGTACTCCAGTATGTTTCCGACCGTTACGGCAAAGATCGCGTCGCCCAAATCACCACCTTCGGGACGATGCAGGCGCGGGCCGTAATCCGGGATGTGGGTCGTGCCCTCGGCATGGCGTATGGGGACGTGGATAAGATAGCCAAGCTGGTGCCTGCCGGCCCCCACATGAGCCTTGAGAAGGCATTCGCCAGCGAGCCCCGACTCCAACAGCTTCGCGAAGATCCCGACCTAAAAGAGCTGTTTGATGTGGCGGTTGCGCTGGAGGGCCTTACTCGGCATGCCTCCACCCATGCCGCCGGAGTCGTAATCTCGGACAGGCCCATCGTCCAGTACATGCCTCTCTACAAAGGTCCCAAGGGAGAGGTGGTTACCCAGTATTCCATGAAATCCGTCGAAAAGGCAGGCCTTATCAAGTTCGACTTCCTGGGACTGCGTAACCTCACGGTCATCGATAACGCGGTGAAGCTTATCGCAAAGAACCATAAGGTCGATCTGGACATTCGTAAACTGGCCCTGGACGATCCTGATACCTACAGGCTCCTTTGCCGTGGTGATACTACCGGGGTGTTCCAGCTGGAAAGCTCGGGTATGCGCGACCTCCTGGTGCGTCTGAAACCAGAGAATTTTACCGATGTTATAGCGCTGGTGGCCCTCTATCGTCCTGGACCCCTTGAAAGCGGCATGGTGGATGACTTTATCAAGGCCAAGCACTGCGAGATCGAGGTCAAGTACGAGTTCGAAGAGCTGCGCCAAATTCTTCAGGACACCTACGGGGTCATTCTCTACCAGGAACAGGTGATGAAGATTGCCAGTGTCCTGGCCAACTACAGCCTCGGGGAGGCCGATATCCTCCGCCGGGCAATGGGAAAGAAAATTCCGGAGGTAATGGCCGCCCAACGGGACCGTTTTCTTGAAGGTGCGAAGAAAAACGGCCTCGACCTCAAGAAGGCGGCCCACATTTTCGACCTCATGGAAAAGTTCGCAGGGTACGGATTCAACAAGTCCCACAGTGCCGCTTACGCTCTCATCGCCTATCAAACCGCCTACCTGAAAGCCCACTATCCTCTGGAGTATATGGCTGCTTTGATGAACAGCTTCCTCGGAAACTCCGACAGCCTGATCAAGCTCATAAACGAGTGCCGGGAAAAGGGATTGGAGATTCTCCCTCCTGATGTAAACCTGAGTGAATGGGATTTCACCGTGGTAGGCGACAGCATTCGCTTCGGCATGGGGGCGGTAAAAAATGTGGGTGCGGCTGCCGTGGATTCCATTATCGAGACCCGGCTCAATGGCGGGCCTTTTTCATCTGTCTACGATTTCTGCGAGCGTGTCGACCTCCAGCGGGTCAACCGTCGGGTAGTGGAAAGCCTCATCAAGTGCGGCGCCTTTGATTCACTTCACCCGGTGCGCAGCCAGGTCATGGCCGTAATTGATGAGGCCCTCGAGATGGGGCAGACCATCCAGAAGGACCGTCTCAGCGGCCAGATCAGCATGTTCGGGGCTTTCGCCGGGCAGCGGGGCGGCTCCGAGCCTTCCCTGCCCGAGGTGGCCGAGTGGAAAAAGCGCCAGAAACTGGCTATGGAAAAGGAGGCTCTCGGTTTTTACATTACCGGCCATCCCCTGGACGCCTATGACAAGGAAATGGAAAGCTTCGCCGTCGCAGATACCGCCAGCCTTGCGGACAAAGTGGATGGAAGCCAGGTCATGCTCTGTGGAATCAATGCCGGGCTCAAAGAAATAACCACCAAAAGAGGAGATCGGATGGCCTTCTTCACCCTGGAGGATCGTCAGGGATCCGTCGAGGTGGTGATCTTTGCCGATGTATACCAGAGCAGCCGCCACCTGCTGGACGGCGAATACCCGGTGCTGGTTGTTGGCACATTGCAGCAAGAGGAAAAGGGCTCGAAGGTGCTGGCTCAAAGCATATTCAGCCTCCGGGACGCCAGCCAGCACCTGACCCAGGCTATCCACGTAAAACTGCCGCTGGAGCGGCTCAGCAAAGATAATCTTGCGGATCTCAAGGCCATTTTTGAACGGCACAAGGGTGACTGCCGAGCGTACCTCCACCTGATGGCAGAATCCCAGTGCGAGGCGGTGATCAGGCTTGCCGACAAACTCAGGGTAAAACCTGATCGGCAGCTGCTCGAGGAAGTAAACCGTTACTTCGGCGGTGAGGTCATATCTGCGGTCTTGAACGAGGCTCCTCCCGGCCAGGGCTCAACAACCAATGGCAAAGGCCGGCGCCGATCCAGATATCCCAGACGGTAACACCGGGAGTTCATCCAGGCGGAGCATGTTGGAGGGCCATCAGGTAAAGGAGAAAAGGGGGAATCTTTCTACATTTCTCAGCATCCGGTCGAGAATACTGCGTTCGTCCTGGTCGAAAAGTCAGATCAAAGATATCACCGCAACGTCCACATTCAGAACCACGTAGAGTAACCGAGTATTGACCGCTTTTGCTCGAACTTCAGATAGTCTGAATCAGAAAAGAAGAGCCGCTTCCGACGAGAATGAGAGTTTCAGCTGTTGAATTTGGAAAGATTCCCCTTCCCCAAAATGAATTCCTTACCAGACTATGATAAAAAAATCACATTGTCAAGAAAAAAAGATCCTGCATTGTCAGTAGTCCGTTGTCAGCAGTCCGTTGTGGCAATAATTAACGTCTCGGAATTTGTACAAATTGTTGTATTCATTAGCCTTTTGGCGACAGTCA
>JBKHJD010000080.1:0-8443 GCA_046538315.1 Syntrophobacteria bacterium | reverse complement strand
CTTCGGAGCAATCCTTCCATACTACATTTTCTCAGGCAACTACCGTGCCATACCGTTTTGGTCTCTGGTAAGGTATTGATTGCACGGATTAATTGTGAGGTAGGCAGAGCAGGCGGCAAGAAGAGGGGATGGATTCTCTGCTCAAGAGATTTGCATTTTTGCGACCCTATTTTGAACAATCCGGCTGGCGGTATGTGCTGAGAGGTCGACGTCAGGACAAATCACTCGATCCGTAAACTCGGCATTGACCTGCCCGGTAAAGATGCCCGTTCCTCCAAAGCGTAGCTTTTCTGCAACCCTATATCGCCCAGGATAGCATGTTTGCTACCCTAATGCCGCACTTCAATGAACCGACACTATGCACACACTGTTTTTTTCTGTGCAGGGATTCTGGCGAATCCATCGCGTTGTGGGCTTACAGGTACCCGCGTCGCTCTTCCTTCTCGATCTCTTTACTCCTTCCTGGATTTTCCTACCCGATCACTGGAGGTCCGTTTATCCCAGAACGATTCAGACGGTGTAATGTCCGCGAATTTCTAACAGGCTACCTTGAGGGCTTGAAAGTCCTTAGCTCTTTGTGAAATTCCACCGCTATTCCTTTTTTCTCCTTTTCGATTCTTTTGATAACTGCCATACCCTCGAGAATGAGAACATCTCGGTGGCCAGTCATCTCAGGCGGAAGAAAAAGTTCTACTAGTGCTTCATCATTTTGTTGACAGACAGGAACTGATCCGCTCGAGATAAAAGCTCCCCTTTGACAAAGATTTTCGGTGACACCCTTCATTGTAGCGGCAGTGCGGGGGATTTTAACTTTGGCCCGAAACTTCTTGGGCAGCCTGATGAACTTCCGCCTTTCAAAGGAAAACATCACAGTTTCTTCCTACCGTTGAGAGTCGATAGGGTATTGAAAATATTCCAATGCCACGCGCTTCTCAAGGCTGTCAAGGGAAAAACTCGAAATCGTTGGACTTTTTTCTTCACTTTCAACACGAAATGAGTTTTAATAATTATTTGGTTAAAATCTGTATTTCACCTTGTGAGGGGCATCAGTATGCAGAACAGTTATTGGGAGAATTGCCCTTACTACACGAGCGGAAAGTGTCCGCAACCTGCGGCTATTGATAGAGCCTACCTTATTCCCCAGTTACTTGCTCCATCAGAGGTAGAGGCCGCAAAGCAAATCTGCCGAGCGTGCGGTAAATATTTAGATGATAAGAGGAAATATCCTCGAATAGCAAGGCCACTTCAAGTCATTCTCCTGCGAGATCCAGGTGCCCCCCTCGAAGGAGATGTTGTAAACATCAGTGAAGGCGGCGTACTTGTCAGATTGCAAAGCTGGGCTGACTTTGACGACGATGAAAAGGTGGTTTTGGAAATCTATCCCCAGCATTTACCTTCCGAGAATACATCCCCCTCTGCGCTGAAGCTTTCAGCACAAGTGAAAAGAAAAGACGCCCAAAGAAAACAGCTCGCAATTGTTTTCCTCGGCGAAATCGATGGCTAGCCCCCTCGTCGGGCCAAGGAAGAGGGGTTCTCCCTGGACATCCTAATATCTAAGCATGGTGCTCATGTTGTAGAGGGCGGAGCTCACAGAGGCACCAAGGTGGTATCGGTGGTTGGCCAGGATACTGCCGTCACCGCTGTTGGTGATGACCCAGGGGCTGCAATCCACGGCCCGCTCCAGATCTTGGATGGTCTTGTCCATGAGGGCGACGGCGTCAATGGTCCTCAATTGCTCGACGAAACCCACCCGGGCGGCCTTCAGCATCTCATCTATGACGTAGGCCACTCCCTGGGCATAGCAAAAGTAGTTGTCCGCCTGGAAGAAACTCACCCGGGACCCATCCGTTTCAAATTCCTTGACGAGATTCTCGTAGCAGTTGCCCAGTAGATCCTTGTACGAGGTCACCAGGGAGAGCAGGTTGTCCGTGCGATAGTAGAAACGGCTCTTGCCCTTTTCCAAGTTGATGAGAAAGGCCTTCAATTCCTCCAGGGCCGATTGATACTGGCTTTCCGTGGAAGGAAACCAGAACTGATCGGCCCTGTTCATGAGGAGGTTCACCGCCTTGATCAGATGCGGGTCATAGGCATCGGCGTCACCGAATCGCGTCAGGGTTTCCTTGAGTTTTATAGCGGTATAGCGGATTGCCTCCAGGGCGCCCAGCTGAAACTCGTCGACGTTATCAGTGAACCTGCCCAGAACAAGATCGTTGGGCCGCCAGCCCAGAAAGCGACCGTTGAGCTCATGGTCCAGAAGTGCAATGAACTTCTCTGTAAAGGCCAGCCCGGGGATCTCCGGAGAGCGTTCGGTTACCTCCTGGGGTACCGGCAGGGCTGGAGCACGCTTCGGCGCGACTTTTGCTTCTCCGGGAGGCCCGGTTGCGCCCTGCGTGGGTTTTTCCTGCGATTCAGCAGGAAGTTCACCGGATGGTTCGGCTGGCGGCGGCTCGGCTTTCCTCTCACAGCCTGCTATCACCAGGGAGACAATCAAGACGATACCCAGGTTACACAACACAATTCGAGGCAACCGTCGCAGCCACCTCCTCCAGGTCTTACCCAGCCTGGACAGCCCTCGCCTTTGCGCCATGCTCCTTCACTCCCTACGCCTGACTCGATGGATCGCGCGACTGCCCCAGGTAGGTTGCACAGGCATCCTGGGATTCCCACACAGAGACCCTGTTGACCCGTACCCGCCTGTCGTTGATCTTGTCGCGCAGTCCCTCGAAGATGTAACGGGCAATGTTTTCTGAAGACGGGTTGTGAAGTGTGAAAAAAGGCAGCTCATTGAGATAGTGGTGATCCAGCTCCGCGATCAGGTCCCGGGTAGCGGCCTTCAGTTCGCCAAAGTCCAGTACCACGCCGCTGTCGTCGAGCTGGCTGCCATTGACAACCACCTCAACTTTCCAGTTATGCCCGTGAAGGGCTTCGCACTTTCCGCCAAAATTGCGCAGATTGTGTGCGGCAGAAAACTCAGTCACAATCTTCAATTCATACATCTAGCTCTCCTGCGGCTCGCCGGTATAGGGCTTGCCGCATTCCTTGCAGCGGCCGTCAGGCCCTATCACCCCTATGCAGGTGCCGTCGCTGCAGAGAAGCCTGCGGGAAAAATCAACAGGCTCTTCCTGCTCATCACTCGTACGCTCCTGCTCTGGCTCGGTGCCCTCCTGAACTTCCCCCAGTTTCGCACCGCACCAGCAACAATAGCAACTTCCCTCGGGCAACGAACGGTAGCAGGTAGGACACCTCTGTGCTCCGGTGTCTTCCCCGCAATGCGGGCATTTCAGAGTCATTTTCCTCTCACTCTCCCGGTACCTACAGCGGAAACCACCACAAAAAAAAGCGACCGTTCGCTTTGGCCTTTTGTAACCCAATCTCCGCTCTTTGTCAACGCACGCCGATTTCCACAGGCGCTGCCGCTCCATATCCAGATACGCGACTTAACTCCGCGATTACCTTCCCTGCCGGATCCATCTTTGCGGATGGTACGAGAATTGCTAGAGGTTTCTTCTTGAAGGACAGCCCCTGCAATCATTCACAGCGGCGTTCGTAGAGATGTTGAGACCCAAGAAGAAACACATAAATGCAGTAACACTGCTCAGCGAGAACTTGCGAAGCTACAACCTGATGCTGCGCCTGGCCGAACAGACACGCGAAGAACTGCTGGCTGGCAAGTGGGACGGCCTTGTTGAAAAATTCGTCAAGCGACGGCGGATAGAGCAAGAGATCTCCGCCCGCGATCGGATCATTGAAGCATCTCGCCAGCAGCTCGCCGCTATCCCGCTGGATGAAGAGGTCTCCGAGCTGGTAAAAAAATCCGTCTCCACCATAGCGGAAATACAGGAGCTGGATCGGAAAACCTGCTCGTTCATCTGCAACGAGTACGAGCCTCTCGCTGAGCCGGGGCGAGTACGGCCCAGGAAAAAATGCGCAGGCACGTTCACCACAGGCGCGCGCCGTACGTGAGCTGCGAGCCCAGCCCAGCCCTTCGGCCCTGCCCGGATAAGACACCCCCAGAACTCGATTTCTAGAGCCTGTAACAGGAGTGCTGTGGAGTCCCTCAACAGGTATTCAGGTGGTTTTTTTCTGTTGACAACGGGCTCGGTGTTAAGTAAGAAGACGCTGAACTCTGGCGGTGTAGCTCAGTCGGTCAGAGCATGCGGCTCATATCCGCAGTGTCCGGGGTTCAAGTCCCTGCACCGCCACCAGGTCGGCCAAGCAAAACAGCATTCTCGCTGGTGCACGGGGGAATGAGCGCAAAGCCCAACGGCTGCGCCGTTCCCCTTGTTTTTTGCAGTGCTCGAATGTTCTCGTCACATCCAATCAAATTCCGGAAAACCCATTTTTTTTCTTGAATTATTTAAAATTATTCTGTATTTAAGGGATTGGAATCAGGGAGGCGTTGATGTCGCGTCAGGAAACCCAGCAGAGGGAGTCATCTATGACGTTAACGAAAGCGCATATCGTGGAGAATCTCTTTGCCAAAAACATGTTCACCAAAAGCGAGTGCGCCGAGATCGTCGAAACTCTCTTTGAGATCATCAAAAGAACCCTCGAGCAAGGTGAAGACGTTCTCGTCAGTGGCTTCGGCAAATTCAGTGTCAAAGAAAAGAATCAGAGGCGCGGCCGCAACCCCCAGACCGGTGATCCCATCATGCTCTCACCCCGGAAGGTAGTGACCTTCAAGTGTTCCGGTGTACTTCGCTCTGAAATCAACCACGGCTGATAGGCTTCAGCTGCTCGCAAAAGGTGGACCGCTCAATCCGGGGGCATCGTGATTCAGGATCTTCCTGGTAGAGAGCCTGGTTTGGCCGAATCTGCTTCCCACCTGGTTCACGCTCCTGTTCAGGAACGCAGAGTCGCTACCAGCCGGGTCGGCTGTAAAAGAAGGTCCAGGGCCTCCTCGGCGCTGCGAACCAGAACCTCGCTCGCCAGCAACGCCTGCAAGGCCGTACCCTCGCCGTGCATCACACAGATTCCCAGACAGGCCTTGCGCAGCATGAGAGCATCATTGGCCCCGTTGCCCAGAGCCACCGTCTGTGACGCTCCCAGTTTTTCCACAAAGCAACGCTTCTGGCAGGCCTCATTACCCGGCTCGATTCTCATGATCTGCAGGTCGCCGCAGTCCTGCATCACCCTGGCCACCGTACCATGGGTATCAGCCGTGATGACGTAAACACCGAGCACCCGTTGCAGACGCCGCAACCGTTCCTGCACGCCTTCAGACAGCATCCCGTCCAGAGCCAGGGTGCCGTTCAGGTCGAACAATGCCTGGAGGAGTCGAACGCAGCCCCATCCCGGTATCTCCAGTTCCAGTCCTTTTCTATTCATCCGTCCCGGTCCCTCATTGACCCATGCCCGTTGCCTTTCGACATTGTGCCGCTACTCTCCCAACCGGCGTCTCTGTTCCTCTTTCTGCCTGCCGGCCATCTCCCGAGCCCTGAGTCGAGCCTGGTGGAGCTGCATAATCTTGGCAGCGGTCTCCTCAATGGCCCTGCCGGAGACATCGATCACCGGCCACTGCTGGTGTTTGCGATAGAAAGTCCGACACCATTCGATCTCCCGTTCTATCTTGTCGCGATCAGCGTACTTGGCATGATCCGGCAGCCCCAGGTACCTGAGTCGCCCCTGTCTTACCCGAACCAGGGCTTCCGGTTCGATGATGAGCCCGTACACTTTTACCTGATCTATGGTGAAAATTTCCTTGGGCGGGGATATATCAGGAAACAGAGGAGCATTGGCAACCTTCAGGCCCATCTGGGCCATGTAAGAGGAAAGGGGTGTCTTGCTTGTCCGCGACAGTCCTATGAGCACCAGGTCTGCCTTGTTGAGGGTGTGAGGCGACTGACCGTCGTCATGCTTCACCGCGAACTCTATGGCCTCAATGCGCCGGTAGTAGCTGTCTCCCACCTCATGCTGCTTTCCCGGTATGCCCAGCGGCTTCTGCTCCAGAAACATGGCCAGCTTGAAGATGAGATTTCCCAGCACGTCAATGGTCTCCAATCCCCGCGTGGCCGCCTCGCGTTCCAGAAAATCACGGCTTCTCGCGTCGACAATGGTATAGGCCACCAGGGCGTTCTCTCTCCGAGCCCGACTGAGAATGGAGAGAATTCTGGCCCTGTCTTCTACCATGGTGAAGAGGCGGACCTCGATCTCGTTGGAGACAAACTGGGAAAGAGCGGCATTAGCCAGCTTGGATACCGTCTCGCCGGTTCGCTCGCCTACCAGATAGATTATCTTTTTCTTCGGGCTCATCTGCGCCGACCTTTACCGAGCAACCCAAGCACCCGGCCGAGCCTGGTTTGTTCCGGCGGGCACAGTGCTCGGCCTTTCATCAGTCTCGGTGGCGCCCTCCTTCGGCCCTCGAGAGGGAAAGAGATAGAAGAAGCTTCCGGCCCCGCTGATCAGATCTCCGTCCAGCGGCTCGCCGGCAAGAGGTTTAACAATCAGGTCAACCGCCAGCCGCTGTGCCAGTCGTTTCAGGTCCCCGATGATTTCAGGAGGTGGACGCACTGCGTAGATGGCCTGGGCACCACGGTAGATATCCAGCCGTGGAGCGGTGACGTCATCGGCCACCACAGGGAGCCCCGGCACACGCGGCTTGATGTCGGTGGCCACCACGCTCAGCCCTCGGGCCCTGAGGGCCAGCGCCACCTGGGCATAGTTTCCGATACCGACTTCCACCACCCTCCGGTAATGCCGACTCAGATATTCGATGAGACCAACCAACCCGATGCTGCTCCCTGGCTTCCTCGAGGCGAAGAGCTTGCGTCATCTCCAGATGCTAAAAGCCATGCTCGTTGCCCTTGACCGCGGTCCATGGGGATGCGTTACAGGTCCTTGACCTTACGCCAGAAAAAGATATCCTCCATGGAGACCTTGGCTACCCGGGGACAGATGGTCCCGCCCACCACCTGCTCCATCTGGATCTTGCGTTCCAGTGCTGCAACCATCTTGCGAGTGCTCACCACAGTGTCAGGATTCACGGATACCGATGTAGAACCGCAGCGCAGGAGAAACTCCAGGTAATCCGGATAGACGCTGGGGGCCTGTCCGCAGATTGAAGTGGTCACCCCGTGCTTGCGACAGACGGTGATGCAGTATGCCAGAGCTCGTAGAACCGCCAGATCGCGCTCATCGTAGAGTTCCTGAACCGAGGCGTCGTTTCGGTCAACCCCGAGAATGAGCATGGTCAGGTCATTGGTACCGAAGCTGATACCGTCAATACCCTCCCGGCAGAACTCCTCGATAATGAGCACACTGCTGGGCACCTCTACCATGATCCACAGTTGAAAGTCTGGATCGGCCTGGTGATCCAAGCCTTCCTCTCGCATGATGGCCACTGCCTTGCGGAAGACCCAGAGGGTGCGCACAAAGGGCAGCATTACCCAGACGTTGTTGAGGCCGTAGTCCTGCCGTACCTGGCGGATGGCCTGCAATTCCAGGCGGAAGATATCGTCTTCCTTCATATAACGGTACTGACCCCGGTACCCGATCATCGGATTGGGACCCACGTGATGCCGCTCGTACTTTTCGCCGCCGGGCATTTCTAGAAACTCATCCGGCTTGAAATCCAGGAAACGGTAAACCACAGGACCGGGATGGAAGGCCTCGGCCACGGCTCTGATGCCCTCCGCAAATTGATCCACCATAATCCGGCCACCACCTTCCTCCAGGAGCAGCCTGGGGTGCTTGCCTATACCAAGCATCAGATGTTCTGCCCGCAGGAGGCCAACCCCGTCCGCCTTGGTTTCGGTGGCCACCTTGCGGGCGATCTCCGGGATGGAAAGGTTCACGTACACCTTGGTGCCGGTGGGCGGGGGTGCGGCGGCAACAGCTGCGGCTGGAGCAACCGCTTCTTCCTCCCTGGTCACAATACCCCGGTACACCAGACCGGTGGAGCCGTCAACGCTTACCTCGGGTATATCTCCCAGCACCTTGGTGGCGTTATTGGTGCCCACCACGCACGGAATCCCAAGTTCCCGACTGACAATGGCCGCATGGCAGGTTTTTCCTCCTGAATTGGTGACAATCGCCGCGGAAGCTTTCATAACCGGCACCCAATCCGGTGTAGTCATCTCGGTGACCAGGACATCGCCCTTGCTCACCAGGTGGATCTCTTTGACATCGAGTACCACCTTTACCGGCCCGCTTCCCAGACCGGGGCTCACCCCCAGGCCTTTGATGATGATGTCCTGCCGCGGCTCTTCCTGCACAGCCGCTGCCTCCCTGCCCGTTTGCATGGCATGTACGGTCTCCGGCCGCGCCTGAAGAATGAAGACCTTGCCCTCTTCGTCAATGGCCCATTCGATATCCTGTGCCGTGCCATAGTGCGCTTCGATGTTCTTGGCCTCTTCGGTGAGTCTGATGATTTCCTCGTCGGTCAGAGCCGGCACTTGGCGCAGGTCTTCCTGGACCGGTACGTACTGGGTAACACCTTCAGGAC
>JBKHJD010000079.1:0-8547 GCA_046538315.1 Syntrophobacteria bacterium | reverse complement strand
GGATAAACTGGTAGGCAACATTGAACATGCGTACGGTCTTCTGCAAGTCAATGATGTAGATGCCGTTGCGTGCCCCAAAGATGTACGGTTTCATCTTGGGGTTCCAGCGACGGGTCTGGTGTCCAAAGTGAACACCGGATTCCAGAAGTTCTTTCATAGTTACAACTGACATAGTTATCCTCCCTCTGGTTTTTGCCTCCATCCCCTGGCAATGTGTCACCTGACCCCCCTAGCGGGGCACCAAAGGGCCGCGGGGATGTGTGATTTTAGAAACACCCTCCCCTGTGGGAGCGGCTTTCTAGCCGTGAGGGCGCTGCGGACAGCACCAAATTTCCCAAGTTAAACCAAATATTTTTAACACGTTTGCTGCCGACTTTCAAGGACAAAAGCGAGTCAGAAATTTTTCCACCTTTCAGGCTCGATTCAGTCAGGCTGGTTTCCCGCCGTGGCACCAGTTCTCCCCTGTGGGAGCGGCTTTCCAGCCGCGAATTCCCTGCGGCCCTCCAGCCGAAACATCACTGCGCAACCAGCCGGCCGGCCTGACGGATCATCTCACTACTTTTGCTCCCGCAGGTAAGCACGAGGTCAAAGGTCGAGAGATTGGCGAGAAAGTCACCCCAAAGCTGGGGATAGATCGGCGGTTGGTATTTGTAATATACGACCTGAATGCCATATGCACCAAACAGTTCTTGATCCAGGTATTTGTATGAGGAAGCCACGGTGAGGTACTTCCGGGCTCCCAGGGCCTGACAGATAGCCAGCAGGCGGCGGGAGCCCTTCGCCTCAATGGAAAGGCTTGAGCTGCACAGAAAAGGCCTGGAAAGGCCCAGGCTGTCCCTCAGGTAATCGAGAATCACCAGATTCAGCTCCAGCAGTTTCGACCAACGCCGCCGGTAGATCTCGCGGCAAAATCTCAGGTGGTCATCCCGGTAGGGCGCATGCTTGTATGCGTGTTCCAGGCTCAAGAGGTGTTTTTTCTGCCAGTTCTCCTCGTTGCAGGTTTCCACCTGGTCAATTCGCTGGCCGCTTCGGCCCCGCTTCCAGACCGGGACGGTGAGCCACATCTCACCCTGATCGTTTTTGAGCCGGTTACGATTTACCCAGCTTCCTCCCAGAGGAAACTGGACGTCATCAAGCAGTACCAGACGATCTGCCTCAAAGGCCTTGAAAAAAAGCCCTGGCCAGGGCATGAAGTTCGGTTGATGGCACGCGATCATCATATGGCAACTCGCCGCCGCAGCTAGCGACACTGCGGCAAGCTTCGTACTTGCGGGTTACATTCTCTTCACCCCAATCCACTGGAAACCCGACTGGCGGCAGGTATCCGGTATCAGTGAGTGGTTGGAGGGCTTACAAAGCAAGATCCGCCTAGCTCCGGTAGCCGGCGTTGATCTTGACATACTCTGGACTGAGGTCGCACGTATAGACCGCTTCTTCGGCCTGGCCCTTGCCAAGATCAATGGTAATGGAAAATCTCCGCCGGGCGAGTATCTGATTGACCTGTTTTTCCCTCTCTTCTGCCAGGAGGAGCCCATCTGCTACGAGCTTGACCCCATTAAACCAGAGATGCACCCGATTGGGGTCGAAATCGATCCCCGCCCGGCCCAGTGCTGCGAGAATGCGGCCCCAGTTCGCATCTTCTCCAAAAAAGGCGGTTTTCACCAGCGGGGAATTGGCAACAGTGCGGGCCCCGCAGAGGGCTTCGGTGTGGCTGGATGCCCCCACTACCCTGATCTCCACAAATTTCGTGGCTCCTTCCCCATCAGCAACTATCTGTTCGGCCAGATTGAGCAGAGTACCGCGCAGAGCCTGACGGAAACGTTCGCCAGCAGGGGAGGTAAGGTCTGCTATGGGCCGGTTGTCCAAACGGCCATTGGCCAGGACGTAGAGGGTATCACTGGGGCTCGTGTCCCCGTCTACGGTAATTCTATTGAAGGACCGCTCCGTTTCCTCGCGCACCAGGGTCTGAAGCACTGGAGGAAGCACGGCCACATCAGTGGCCACGAAGGCCAGCAGGGTTGCCATATCCGGGCAGATCATACCGGCACCTTTGGCGATCCCCAGCACCGTGAAGGAAAGGCCGTCCAGCCGATCTCTCTCCATATGGGACTTGGGTACCGTGTCCGTGGTCATGATTGCCCGGGCCGCATCCATCCAGCCCTGGGCATGTAGCCCGGCAGCTAGCTTGGGAAGAGAGGCGACGAACGGCTCCAGGGGCGGCGGTATGCCGATTACCCCGGTGGAGGCCACGAGGACCTCCTCCAGCCGGCAGCCAATGGCCTCGGCGGTGAGCCGAGCGACAACTCGGGCCCGCTCCAGGCCGAGTTCGCCGGTACAGGCGTTGGCGATCCCGCTGTTGACCACGATGGCACGGGCGCTTCCATGGGCCAGATGGTGCCGGCTGAGCACTACCGGGGCCCCCTGGACCCTGTTGGTGGTGAAGGTGCCCGCAGCGACCGCCGGCACCTCACTGACAATGAGGGCGAGATCCGGCCGCCTCTGGTAGCGGATTCCAGCGGAGGTCGCACCTGCGACGAATCCAGGAACGCTCAGATCTCTAGGAGGGGAGGAGTGTATCATGGGTCATGTGCCACGTGACTTGGTGCTGGCGGGCCTTCATCCGCGTCTCGCCTACCTTCCACAGCACTTCTTGTATTTCTTGCCGCTGCCGCACGGGCAGGGGTCGTTGCGGCCGATCTTTGCGGCTCGTCTGGTGGGCGGTGGCTTGGAGTCACCGGCAGATTCGCCGCGGCTCAAGAACATGGGCTGCTGCTGTGATGCTTCCAGCTGTTCGGCCTCCTCCTGGCTGGCTATCTGGATTCTAAACAGCGTCCGGATGGTCTCCCGCTTTATCTGGCCTATCATTTCCTGGAAGGTGGCGAGGCCTTCACGCTTGTACTCGATGAGCGGATCCTGCTGGGCATACCCACGCAGGCCGATGCCTTCCTTGAGTTGATCCATGGCCAGGAGGTGCTCACGCCAGTGATGGTCCACGACCTGGAGGGTTATCAAACGCTCCATGTCGCGGGTTATTTCGGAACCCCATTCCTTCTCTTTCTGAGCATAAGCGCCGCGGGCTTTCTCCAGGAGAAACTCACGGATTCCCTCTGCGGTGAGGTCCTCTTGCGATTTGTCGGTAAGGCTCAACGCTATGGAGAACTCACTGAAGAAGGCCTGCTCCAGAGCCCAGAGATCCCAGTCTTCCGGATCGGTATCCTCCGGGATGTGGGTGTCTGCAAGTTCGTTAACGATGTCTTCGATCATGTCCAGGATCACCGGTTGCAGATCTTCCTCTTCCAGTGCCTGGCGGCGCTGCTCATAGACGAGCTCCCGCTGTTGATTCAGGACATCGTCGTATTCCAGAAGCTGCTTGCGGATGTTGAAGTTTTGTGCCTCCACTTTTTTCTGCGCATTTTCGATGGCCCGAGAGATGAGAGAGTGTTCAATGGGTTGTCCCTCGTCCATGCCCACCCGGTCCATAAGGTTGGCAATGCGTTCGGCTGCAAAGATTCTCATAAGGTCGTCTTCCAGCGAGAGATAGAAACGGGAGGAGCCTGCGTCACCCTGGCGACCGGAGCGGCCTCGGAGCTGGTTGTCAATACGACGGGCTTCATGGCGCTCGGTGCCGATAATATGCAGGCCTCCCATTTCCGCTACCGCTGGACCCAGGACAATGTCGGTACCGCGTCCTGCCATGTTGGTTGAGATGGTAACCGCACCACGTTGGCCGGCCCCGGCGACAATTTCGGCCTCCTTCTCATGGTTTTTGGCATTGAGGACGGAGTGTTTGATACCTTCCTTGATGAGCATCTTGCTGAGACGCTCGGATTTTTCAATGGAAACGGTACCCACAAGAACCGGCTGCCCCACCCGGGCCAGTTCCTTGATTTCTTCTACTACCGCCCGAAATTTTTCCCGTTCGGTTTTATAGATAACATCCGGGTGGTCTTTCCTGATCATCTTCTTGTTGGGGGGAATGATAACTACGTCCAGGTTATAGATCTTTGCAAACTCCGGCGCTTCAGTGTCGGCGGTCCCTGTCATGCCGGCGAGTTTTTCATACATGCGAAAATAATTCTGGAAGGTAATGGTAGCAAGAGTTTGATTTTCTTGCTCCACCCGCACCCCTTCCTTTGCTTCCAGGGCCTGGTGCAGACCGTCGCTGTACCGGCGCCCCGGCATTAGGCGGCCGGTGAACTCGTCGACTATGACGATCTGACCGTCTTTGACCACATAGTCCACGTCCTTGTTGAACAGGGCATAGGCCTTGAGCAACTGGTTGGTCACGTGGTTGCGGGTGAGCTTTTGTTCGTACTCGGCGCGAAGATGATGTTTCCGCTGGGACTTCTCCTCCGGTGAAAGCCTCTCGTCTCGATTGATCCGATCTATCTCCACCTCGAGTTCCGGCAAGACAAAAAAGCGCGGATCGTTTTTGGCGATGAGATCCTTACCCCGCTCGGTGGGATACACGTTCCGGTCTTTTTCTTCCACCACGTAGAACAGAAACTCCTCCACCTCCGGAAGGCGCTTGGCGAGGGAATAGTCTTGTTCGACGTTTTTCAGATGCTTTCGTATCTTGCCATCTTCGAGAAACTCCATGACCTGAGGATGCCTGGGCGCGGCCCGGTAGGCGCGAAGAAGCATCTCGGCTCCTTCATATTCCTTGCCATCGTCAAGAAGCCTTCTGGCCTCGAGGATGAACTGTCCGGCCAGTTTTTGCTGGCGCTGAAACAGACCTGCCACCGGCGCGCGCAGCTTCTCGTAGTCTTTGATGGAATATTCCACCGGGCCGGAGATGATCAGCGGCGTCCGGGCCTCGTCGATGAGAATGCTGTCCACTTCGTCCACGATGGCGTAGTGGAGTTCTCGCTGGACAAAGTCCCGGAGGCTGAATTTCATGTTATCCCGCAGGTAGTCGAAGCCGAACTCGTTGTTGGTGCCGTAGGTGATATCCGCAGCATAGGCACGCTGCCGCTCCCGGTCGTCCAGGTGGTGGAGGATTGCACCCACTGACAGGCCGAGGAATCTGTAAACCGCACCCATCCATTCGGCATCGCGGCGCGCGAGGTAGTCGTTGACCGTGACCACATGGACTCCACGGCCGGTTAGTGCGTTGAGGTATACGGGCAAGGTTGCAGCCAGGGTCTTGCCTTCACCGGTCTTCATCTCGGCTATTTTACCCTGGTGGAGAACGATACCGCCGGCCACCTGAACGTCAAAAGGCCGCATTCCAAGCGCCCGGACCGAGGCCTCCCGGACCACGGCAAATGCCTCCGGTAAGAGCTCATCCACTGACGCACCCTGATCCAGCTGCTCACGGAATTGAGCCGTTTTGCCAGCCAGCTCTGCATCGCTGAGAGATCGAACCGTTGCTTCCAGGGAATTGACCTGATCCACAAGCGGAGCCAGGCGCCTGAGTTCCCGCTCGTTCTTGCTGCCGAAAACTTTCCTCAATGGGTTCATCATGGCAAACATGGGTCTTTCCCGCCTTGAGCAGCCCTGAACCGGGCGCTCGCGCAGAGGGATGAAAAGGTTTTGCCAACTTTGTGCTTGTCACATGCACGCATTGTGCCCTGCATCATATCAATATAATTGTACAAAGATGTACTTCTATATCAAATCGCAAAAGAGGTCAAGGGCAGCACGACTCCGGCCTTCTTTCCTGTTCCGGCTACTGGTGCCGTGAGAGGTTGGCACAAGACCCGTTTTCGGATTCTCTCGCATGGACCGGGGCGAGGGGTGGGCCTCGAAAATTTCCTTCATCTTTCCTCCCTGGCGGGATAGAATTTCCGAGACATTCGCCTAGAGTTCGATAATCATGGCGGTTTCGTCACATTCGGGGAATTTGCTGCATTTCAAGCAGTCCGCCCAGATCTTGTGAGGCAGCGTTGCCTTGTCAACCTGCCTGAACCCAAGTTTTCGAAAAAACTCCACCTGGTAGGTCAGCACGAAAATACGGTACAGCCCCAGGGTGACCGCCTCAGACATACAGGCTTCAACCAGTTTGCTGCCAATGCCCCGGCGTTGATACGGCTCCCGTACTACCAGCGATCGAACTTCCGCCAGATCCTCCCAGCAGATGTGCATGCTACAGGTGCCGATGATCTCCGAGTGATTTTCATCCACATAGACAAACATGTCGCGGAGGTTATCAAAGAGTTCGCTGAGGGAGCGCGGGAGCAGATCTCCTCGCTGGGCATGCGGAGCAAGCATCTTCTGAATTTGTCGAACATCACCAATTCGTGCCTTCCTGATCAACCCCGCCATAGCACTTCCTGCCCGTTTTCCGTAAAAACGTCACTCTTTTGAGTGACAGGGAATAAAGTCCGTCGTCCGTTGTACTCATGGTTTCATAGCCTTGTATGATGAATCCCGTTAGATCTAAACTGAAAGATCAGCTGGCTGGAGCTTTTTGGAATTATGTAGCTCAGTACTTCGAGTCGCAAATTACGGTGATGGTCATTCTGTGGGAGCGGCTTTCCAGCCGCGATTGAGAGACTTTCCAACGCTCCCTCAGTACCAAGTCCTGAGGGAATAAATTCGTCGTCGAATTTATGAATGTAAATTGAGCGATTCTGGTCCCCCTCCCCCTAACCCCCTCCCGCGAGGGGAGGGAGAATTTTCTCGCATTTTCCAATAGTTCCCTCCCCTCGATGCGGGAGGGAGAGGGTGGGGGGTGACTAAACCTGATGGGTGAAACCCCTTCTATTCATCGCATTAGATAAAGAAAGTCGTCTTAAGGTTGATACCTTTGAAATCGCTCAGATTAGGTGAATCCAAGGACTCAGCCAGCCTTTTTTTGCTGCTTTGGCAACGGACAACGGACACTACTGGTCATCAGCTTATCGGCTTCGTTTGACGGTTAGGTCGTACTTGGAGATCAGCCTGGAGAGATACGTCCGCTGGATGCCCAGGGTATGGGCGGTCTCCTTGACGCTGCCGCCATGATGGTTCAGATTGAGCTGCAGAAAACTGCGCTTGAAAGAATCCAGGGCCTCCTTGAGGGTAGAGCCGAGGAGCTCGCCACCGGTATCTCCAGATGGGGTTGCGCTGAAAGGCAGGTCTTCCGGCTCTATGTGTTCACCGTTGCCCATGACCACCGCGCGCTCGACTGCGTTTTCCAGTTCGCGTACATTTCCGGGCCAGTGGTAGTTTTGCATTAGCTCGAGGGTCTGTGGGCTGAAACCCAGCTTGGACACTCCCATGACAGCCTTGTACTTTTCCAGGAAATGTTCCGCGAGCACAAGGATGTCATCTCGGCGCTCCCTGAGGGCGGGAATATGGATGTGCACCACATTGAGACGGTAGTAGAGGTCATCTCGAAACCTTTTTGCCTGGACTTCCTCATAGAGATTCTTGTTGGTGGCGGCAATGATCCTGATATTTACCTGTAGAGAGGCGGGAGATCCCACTCGGCTAAACGTCCCTTCCTGGATGAACCTCAGGAGTTTGACCTGCATGGAGGGGCTCATTTCCCCGACTTCGTCCAGAAAGAGGGTTCCACCGTCGGCAATCTCGAGGACACCTGTCTTGCGCGAGATGGCCCCGGTGAATGCACCTTTTTCGTGTCCAAAGAGCTCGGACTCCAGGAGGGTGTCGGTGAAGGCGGCGCAGTTGACCACCATGAGCTTTTTCTGGCGCCGCGGTCCGATCCTGTGGATCAGCCGGGCGACAAGCTCCTTGCCTGTCCCGCTCTCCCCCGATACCAGAGTAGTTGTTTTGGAATTGGCCACCTTGACGGCGTCGGCGATTACCTTTTCTATAGCCTCGCTGCTGCCGACAATTTCGTATCGGGACTCCAATTCCTTTTTCAGGTAGATGTTTTCATTGACGATGTCTTTGTAGTCTGTTGCCCGTTCAATGGCAACGGAGGCGAGCTCCGAAAAGTGGCTCAAGATCTCCATATCGTTCTCTCGGATGGGCTCACCATCCTCACGATCGATTATTTCGATGACGCCAAGTACTCCCTTGGCGCTCTTGATCGGTACACAAGCGATGGAGCGCGTTTCGAAGCCGGTTGCTTCACTGATGGTCCTGTCCCAGCGGGAATCCCTGGAAACGTCCGGAATGAGCAAAGGTTTGCCGGTCAAGGCGACATGACCGGCGATGCCCTGGCCCACGTTGATCGCAAACTTTTTGACCTCTTCTTTTTTTTCTCCGGTGGCAACGTGAAAGTAGAGTTTCTTCCCGCTCTCGTCAACCAGCAGCAGAGAACTTGCCTTGGCTTCCATCAACCTTGTTACCGATTCAATGATCATTTCCAATACAGTGTCGGTGTCCAGAACCGAGGTGAAGAGCGGGGAGATATCTTTGAGTATACTAACACGCGGGTCGACACGATTATTATCCATATATAAAAACCTCCTGCACTTTTTACACGTATTTATTTGTATACTAAAAAGATTCCAGGGTCAATAATAGAAAATCAGCGCCGAGGTTTGTGAAAAAGGCTCTTGAAAAGAAGAACAAGGAGACGTTTGTGGCGCAGAATTTGCTAATTATACGTCTCGGAATTTGTACAAATTGTTGTATTCATTAGCCTTTTGG
>JBKHJD010000078.1:0-8640 GCA_046538315.1 Syntrophobacteria bacterium | reverse complement strand
AGTGAGAAGGCGGTCAGAGAGACCTTCAGGAAGGCGAGGCAGGCGGCTCCTTGCATCATCTTCTTCGATGAAATCGACGCGCTGATTCCAGTCCGGACCAGCGCATCATCGGAATCGCACGTGGCCGAACGAGTGCTCAGCCAATTTCTCTCTGAACTTGACGGGATTGAGGAACTGAAAGGGGTCCTGGTGCTGGGGGCCACCAACAGGCTTGACATGCTTGATCCGGCTGTGCTCAGGCCGGGCCGCTTCGATGAAACAATAGAGATACCGATGCCGCATGAGGGAGATCGTAAGGAGATTTTCGAAGTACATCTCCGTAACAAGCCGCTGGGGCCTGGAGTGACGGCTGCTGCTTTGAGCCTCAGCGCAGAGGGCCTAAGCGGTGCCGAAATCGCCTCCGTTTGCAACAGGGCAGCCCTAAGAGCCGTCCATCGGGCTGTTGAGGCAGGCGGAGAGAACACTGACAGGGAGGTGAAGGTGCTTGTCGAGCTCGATGACCTGGAAAGCGCCCTGGAGGAGGTAAAAAAATTAGGTGAAGGAAAGGTGCAAACGGCTTCCAACTCTTTATAGTATTTGAGGAAAGAAGGATGCATAACCGCGGCACTCAAGCAATCTACCTCTACTGCCTTACTCGTTTTGATACTGAACTGCCGGTTCAAGGAACGGGTGTGGATGAGCGATACTCTCTTTTTCTGCATAGTTTCCTAGATACCAGTGCGGTGCTGAGTATGGTCTCGCTCGAAGAATTCTGTGGGACGTCAGCGGAATCCCGGCTGAAGGACTTGTCCTGGCTGGCTCCCCGTGCTTGCCGTCACGAACAGGTGGTCGAGCAGTTTATGCGACATTGTGCTGTTCTTCCGATTCCTTTCGGAACTCTTTTTTCATCGTTTAACAGCCTGGAAAAAGTCCTGCGAAATCATCACGGGGCGATAATGCGGTTTCTGGACCAGGTGGTTGGCAAGGAAGAGTGGTCAGTGAAGGTGTTCCTGGACAGAGCAAAGGCCATAGAGGATCTCTTTGCCGAGATGGTCTCCCGGGAGTCAGGATGCCCTGCTCGATTGTCCCCAGGAAGGCGTTATTTTCATGAACAGCGAATCAGGGCTGCCACTGACAGGAAGTTGCGTCATTGGCTGAAGGGGATCTGTACAGGGGTCGCGGAGGGGCTGAGCACGTACGCCTCGGAGTCCTGCCAACGCAAAGTGCTTTCCCGCGAAATAACCGGAAGTGACCTGGACATGGTGCTTAACTGGGGTTTTCTAGTGCCGCGGAGTAAAACGCCGGAGTTCCTGACCCGAATCCAGCAGGCTAATATTGACCATTCTCCGCAAGGTCTCGCCTTCGAGCCGTCGGGTCCATGGCCTCCATACAGCTTCTGCCCTTCGGTCAAAACAGGATCTCTGTTATGAGCTACCTGCTCTATTGCATCTTGCCCAGCCGGGCATCCTTGCAGGGAGAAACGCTTGCGGGTGTCCACGGACAGCCGGTTCATCTGATAAAACAAAATGGCCTGGGTGCCGCCGTTTCTGCTGTTACCGCTTCAGACCCTGGTGCTGATATTTTTCAACTTCTCACCTACAAAACGGTCGTTGAATCATTGCATCGCCACTCCACGGTCATCCCCATGCGCTACGGCTGCCTGTTCAACGGAAAATCACAGGTGGTCGGGCTCCTTGAGACACGGTGCCGGGAATATAGGGCCCTGCTCAGGGAGCTTGAAGGCTGCGTCGAGATGGGGATTCGCATCCTTACTGCGGAATGGGGAATGCGGAATGCGGAATCAACGCGGAAAATTCAAAATCTGAGACCGCAAATTTCCGGCCGAGATTATCTGGCAGCGAGAAGGGAACAGTATGCACGGCAAGAGCAGGCCGCCAAAGAAAATGGCGCGGTCCTCGCTCGATGCCGTGGCGCCTTTGCCGGCTTGTTCGTCAAATGCAAAATGGACCTTGCCCCATTGCGCACGCCGCGTTCCGCATTCCACCTTTCCTTGCCTTCGCTCTATTTCCTGGTGCCGGGAAATTGCCTGGAAACCTTCCATAACGAATTCCGGCGGCTCAGTGCCAGAGAGTCCGCGAAGCTGCTCCTCAGCGGCCCGTGGCCTCCTTACAGTTTCGCCCAGCTTGAGGGCAACCTTGCAGGGGGGCAACCGTACCAAAGGGGCCCTTTCTAGTACCGCGGCGCACCGGGGAATTGTGGGAATACCGCGAGGAAAGCTGCATGAACTTACATGCCGAAGTCTCCTGCAACGATACGGTCACACGAGCAGAAAAACTCTACAGAATGCTTCTGGATACCATTCCCTCGTCTGTTCTCCTCATCGACCGGGATATGCGTATCATCTCTGTTAACCGCTATTTTCTCGAAAAGAGCAGACAATCCACTTCAACCACCGTTGGGCGGCGGCTGGAGGAGGTGTTTCCCACCGTCATACTTGAGCAGATGAAAATCACAGATCAGATCCGTGAGGTTTTGGAGCACAACCGGCCAACCGGCAGGCGGCACATGACCTATCGGGCTCCGGGGCTGCCGATGCGGACCTATTACTACACTATCCTGCCCTTCACCTGGGGGGGAGTTGTAGAGAGCGTCATGCTCCTGATGGTGGATGTAACGGATCAAGTAAGATTGAGCCGGGAAGTCCAGCGGGTGGAGCGTCACCTGGCCAGCGTTGTGGAGAGTGCCAGCGATGTTGTCCTTTCCACTGACACCCAGGCCAGGATTTTGACCTGGAATCCGGCGGCTGAGAAGGTTTCAGGCTACACCCTGCATGAAGTCAAGGGACGCTTTCTGTTCGACTACTGTGCTATGGATAAAATAACTGAGATGCAGAGACTCTTCTCCCGGATACAGAAGGGATTCATATCCGAGATGATTGAAGGTTGTCTTCTCACCAAAGACGATGATCTGGTTCCGGTCTCGTGGGTTTTCTCTCCCATGAAGGATGAAGCATCACAAACCGTAGGGGTGGTCGCGGTTGGAAGGGACTTGATGGAGCAGCGAAAATTTGAGATGCAGCTTCTGCAATCTCAAAAACTCGCCGCACTGGGGGTGTTGGCCGGGGGGATCGCTCATGAAATCCGGAATCCCCTGGCCATTTGCTCGTCAGCCGCTCAGTTTCTCATGGATGATGAGATCACTCCGGAATTTCGGGGGGAGTGTGCCGGGAAAATTCATGCAGCCATTCACCGGGCCTCCTTCGTCATTGAAAACCTGCTCAGGTTCGCCAGGGGTCCGGTAAAAACCGAATTGGCCAAGATCGATCTTGTTGGCGTCATTCAGGAGACCCTCGCTCTGGTGGACAATCAGGCCCGGATCCAAAAGATCCAGCTGAAGTCAGATCTCCCCCAAAAAGCAGTGTTCATCAGCGGCAACGCCACCCTCCTTCAACAGATGTTCATGAACCTTTTTCTCAACGCTATCAATGCCATGCCTGAGGGGGGGTGCTTCAGCATCTCTGTAAAGACAGGGGATAACAAGGTAACGGTCCGCATCGCAGATACAGGCAGGGGCATTTCAAGAGCAGAAATAGATAAGATATTTGACCCATTTTACACGACCTCGCCTGCGGGCAAGGGAACGGGCCTGGGACTTTCCCTCTGCTATTCAATCGCCAGGCAGCATTTCGGCTCCATTGAAGTGGAAAGCGTTCCGGGTAAAGGGAGCGCTTTCACCGTACACCTGCCGTTGGCCTAAGGAGGAGAGAAAAACAAAATGATAGAAAATCACAGGATGTTTCTGATCGTGGATGATGAGCCCGACATGTGCTGGGCGCTGAAATTTCTCTTGCAAAAAAACGGCGTTCCAGCACAAACGGCATCAAGCGCCGGGGAGGCACTCAGGTTGATGGAGCCGCATCGCTTCAAGATGGTCTTTCTGGATGCCAAGTTACCGGACATGGAGGGGCTCGAGCTGGCAAAACGGCTCCGGGAAATTGACCCTGCCGTCCGTCTCGTCATGATCTCAGGGTACTATTACGGGGACGATGAGGATATCCAGAAGGCGACCAGCGAAGGGCTGATCTGCGGATTCATTGGCAAACCATTCGTCCACGACGAGATCCTGAAGGCCATCGGGGATGACCTGCCGGGAGGGAGCTAGATCCGTAAAAGCAGGGAGTCCAATCCATAGCCTCAATTCCCCAATCTCCCATCTTCGGGCAGCACCTTCGCATGCGTTTTCTTTTTTACCTTAAAATTCCATAAGTTATAAAGGCAGAGTTTATTGGGCAATCTGGCATACCCTTCGCTTATTACCCGGACAAGCATGCTTTTTATCTGTTGCCGGTACCGGCAGTCAAAAACAAACGTGAAAAAGGAGGGATAAAATGGCAAAGATCCAGAAGACAACGGATTCTGCGAGTCTGGCAGAGGTTGTGGACAGGATCCTGGACAAGGGCATTGTGGTCGACGCCTGGGCCAAAGTGTCGCTTGTGGGTATCGAGCTGCTGTCAATCGAGGCTCGCGTGGTGATCGCTTCTGTCGAGACGTATCTGAAGTATGCCGAGGCCATCGGCCTGACGGCTACTGCGGCCACTCCGGCATAGGCTGATTTGATGAAAAACCATGTCTTGGAGGCAGGGGCCGCTCTTTACGGCCCCTCGCTCCAAAATTATCGGGCCTTCTGGAAACAACCGGGAGAGCTCCAAGAAGGTGTGAATAGGGTAAGAAAGGAGAGACACCATGGGTCGATTGACTGATGATATGATGCGCCTCTGCGGCGAGATAGAGGCCTTACGCAGCAGGCGAGAGGCATTCGGCAATGACCTGGCGAATTACGTATCAAGGATGAAGGCGAACGTCGCTGAAATGCAGACCGGCTTCCACCATGCCCGGGCAAAAATGGCCGGGGAGACGAATTCCAGACTCAGGGCGTGCACATCAGGGCTGAAGCAGGCCGTAGCCGATTTGAATAAAGAAGCTGCCCGGAGGCAGGCTGGTTTTCGAGAGGCCCATGCTGAAACGGCCAGGCAGTCAGCAGAAGAGCGCACAGCTTTTGTAAATGAACTCAAAGCCGGCGTTGTCGGTCTTAAAACCAATGTAGCGGAGATGCTGGTCGGATTTGGAGATGCGAGAGCAAGCAGATGCAACGAGATCAAAAGCGACCTCTCCTCTTTCGCCCTGGAGGTAAAGAGATCCGTATCCGATTTAAAGGCGGCCATTGCTGATTTCAGGCGCGAATGTACGGCTGATCTCCTCGGTGTCCGGATGGCCTGGGCCGGGCAACCTTCGTTTCGAACCGGAGACGTGGCTGAGGCCGGGCTCATGGCAACTGAAGAAAAAACTTCTGAGCACAAAAAGAACGAATCTCACGCGGTGAATGACCAATCTGAAGAGAAGGTTCCTGAGGACCTTACGCATATTCAGGGAATCGGCACAGGGTTGCGGGACCGGCTGAATGAGGCGGGAATCTATACCGTCGCCGAGTTGGCCCGGAGCACCCCAGAGGAGGTTTCCCAGGCCCTGGGCAAGTTCTCCCGGTTCGCCGATGTGGAGAGCTGGATCGAGCAGGCAAGACAGCTGGAGCAATAGCCTCGATAACCGACCGGGTAACGCAGCTGCTTATCTCGAGCTGAACCGCTGCCTATGGGCAGGAAAACGGCGGCGGTCCTCTTTCGAGAAATTCGAGACAGGGGGGACTGAGACATGAAAGGCAACACGTTAGCAGCTATTCCAGAAGGCAGAGTGACCGTTGAGACAAATAACGATAATGTGGTAACAGAGCCCAGCGAGGAGTTCGTCTGCACCTCTTACGTCCAGGACCTGACCGAGCGCGCCCTTACCTATCTCCAGGTGGGGTACCCTGTGCACTTTGCCGGGCCCGCAGGAACCGGAAAGACAACTCTCGCCTTTCATGTCGCCACCCAACTTGGCCGATCGATCACTCTCATCCATGGGGACGACGAGTTCGGCACTTCGGACCTGATCGGCAGGGATTCAGGTTACCGTAAATCCAAGCTCGTCGACAACTATATTCACTCGGTCATGAAGACCGAGGAGCAGATGAACACCCTCTGGATGGACAACCGGCTCACTGCGGCCTGCCGGAATGGATATACCCTCATCTATGACGAGTTTACCCGCACTAGAGCTGAGGCGAACAACGCACTTCTCAGCGTTCTGGAAGAGAAGATCCTCGATGTCCCAAAGCTCCGCAGCTCCGGGCAAGGCTACCTTGGAGTGCACCCCCAGTTCCGAGCAATCTTCACCTCCAATCCGGAAGAGTATGCCGGTACCCACAAGACCCAGGATGCCCTGATGGATCGGCTCATCACCATTAGCCTGGGGCATTTCGACCGGGACACAGAGATCGCCATCGCAGCAGCCAGGTCGGGCCTCGAGGAGGAAGACACCGCGACAATCGTGGATGTGGTCAGGGAGCTGCGAGGTATTGGGGTGAACAACCACAGGCCCACGATCCGGGCCAGCCTTGCAATTGCCCGAATCCTCGCCCACCGTGGCGGGCACGCAAGGTTGGATGATCCTTTTTTTCACCGTGTGTGCCGCGATGTTCTGAATATGGACACCGCAAAGGTAAGCCGAGCAGGCGAGCCTCTCATGTTCGAGAAAGTGGATGAGGTGATCCGGAAGGTCTGCGGGAATTCCCGCAAACGATCAGCCCACCACTCGATGAGTCTATGTAAAAGAAAGGACTAGCAAATGGCCCCCAACAGGAACATACGAGGTCTCCAGGCAATCCGCACCCTTTCGGGACGGACGGATCGGGCATCCCAACCATACAGGGCGTATCTCAAGATTGCCGCCCTCGAGATGGAGAAAGCCCGACGCAACAAGGAGAGAGAGAGCGCTACACATCGGGTAAAGATTATCAACGCACGCACCAAAGAGATCGAAAGGGAAAAGGCCGCACTCTTGCTGGAGTTGGGCGAAGGACATGATGACAGTGGTTGCTCCGATGAAAACAGTGGTAGGCTGGGAGAAGCTTGTCGCTCGGACAGGGAGGGATTCAAATTCAGATATTAGCCCTCGGTCGAATCACCGAGTTTTTGCAATCAAGTGTGAATTTAACGCTCTCGGCGGGACTCCTTTGACAGGATTTACATGATTTCTTTAGTTCTCTTATATCCTGATCATCCTGTATATCCAGTCAAAAAAGGAAATTCCTATACGATGAACTTACGAACGTTCAGCCTTTATGTTTCTCATGTCTGTAGCTAAAAAGTGAGGGTTCTGGGATGAAGATAAATTGTGTTTCTTGCGGCCATCAGGTGGATCTGGACGAGGCCTATGATGACTACAATGGCCCGATCAAATGTTTCGTTTGCGGTGCGCTCCTGGAGATCAAGACAAAACAGGGCAGCCTCAAATCGGTAAACTTTGCAGACACTTCGATGTCCTGCCAGGAGAAAAGGTTGTGAGGGCAAACAACCAGAAGCCGGCAGAGAATGGGCCGATGAAACGCAAGCTCGACAGTGGAGCGCAGGCGCTGGTCGACCGTATTTTGGCGCTCTATAACTCCGGCTTGACTCTGGAGGAGATCGTCGATCGAATATTTACCACCGATACGAAGACGGCCGCATTCCGCATGGAGGCCCTCATACAAATCGTCATTGACTGGAGCAATCGCTGCGCTCCGGTGAAAAGGCAGAATGTGAGGTAACTCTGAACTGTTGAAGGGGAAAAACCATGCCTTTGTCCAGAAAGAAAACAGACGGGTCAGGAAAATACCTCTACGCGGTAATTGCCGGTTCCCATGAGCAGCCCTTCGGATTCTCCGGTATTTACGGGGCCGCTGTTTACACCGTTTCATCCCGCCAAATAGTAGCGGTGGTCAGTGACATACCCGACAAGAAGATCCGCCCGGAACGCCGCCACCTTGCTCTCCATCAAGAGGTCCTCAAGCGGCTCATGGAAGAGACGACGCCGCTTCCTATGAGTTTCGGCATAATTGCCGAAGGGGTGAAGGCCGTTCGCAGTATTCTTTCTCTGTATGAGGAAGCCTTTCTTGAAACTTTCCAGCGGGTAGGCGGCAAGGTGGAAATGGGACTGCGCGTCAAATGGGATGTGCCCCACATTTTTGACTATTTCGTCCACACTCATCCTGAACTGAGAGAGAGGCGTGATCGCCTTTTCGGCAGCCAATGCGAGCCCACCCAGGAGGACAAGATCGAACTCGGCCGGATGTTCCATCATATCCTCAATCAGGACAGAGAGATTTACACTGAGAAGGTTGAAGGAGCCCTGAATCCTTATTGTTCCGAGATCAAAAGAAACAAATGTCGCAATGAATCGGAGGTGATGAACCTCGCCTGCCTGGTGGGGCGTGAGACCCAGGCCGAGTTCGAAGCGGGCATCTTCGACGCAGCCAGTCTCTTCGACAACAGCTTCGCCTTCGATTACAACGGGCCCTGGGCCCCGCACAACTTCGTCGACATAGACGTCAAGCTGTGAAAGAATTTTACGAATTCAGGGACTGAGGAATTGAGCCTTGTTGTCAAAAATTTCTAGATTCCTGAATTAATAAGCAACGGCAGAGGGTGCCAGGATGCTGATCGTTGACGATGTCTTACTTTTCCCGGTTCGTGGCATTCTTTGGGTTTTCCGGGAATTGCACAAAGCTGCCCAGCAAGAACTTGCTACTGAAGCAGAGACTATTACCAACGAACTGAGCGAACTTTAC
>JBKHJD010000077.1:0-8648 GCA_046538315.1 Syntrophobacteria bacterium | reverse complement strand
GTATTTGGCCCCGGCTACCAGGGCGCCTAGATCCAGGGCAAAAATGGTCTTGTCCTTGAGCCCCTCTGGTACGTCGCCTCGAACAATGCGGTGGGCCAGACCCTCGACAATGGCGGTTTTCCCCACCCCTGGATCACCGATAAGCACCGGATTGTTCTTGGTTTTCCGGGACAGGATGCGGATGACTCGCCTGATTTCGCCATCCCTTCCCACCACCGGCTCAAGGCGTCCCTTTTGGGCCTCTTGCACCAGATCGCGACCATAACGCTCCAGGGCCTCGTAGGTGGACTCGGGCGAGGCGCTCGTCACCCGCTGGTGACCACGAACCTGGGTGAGGGCCTGGAGAAGGCTGTCGCGGCTGACATTGAAGCCTTTGAAAATACGTCCGGACGCCGTGGAGGTTCCCTCGTCGAGGAGAGCGAGGAGCAGATGCTCCACCGAGACATATTCATCCTTGAGTCGCTTCGCTTCCTCCTCAGCCTTCAGCAAAAGGCGGTTCAGCCGCTGGGTCACATAGATCTTCCCTGCCTCAGCCCCGGGGCCGGAAACGCTGGGTCGCTTTTCGAGCTCGTTCGTCACCTCCGCCTTCAGACTCTCCACCGGGACGTCCATTCGGTTGAAAACGCGTGGGACCAGGCCCTCCGGCTGCTCCAGCAGGGCTAGCAACAGATGTTCTCCATCCACCTCCGGATGACCGTAACGGAGGGCATTGTTCTGCGCCTGCTGCAATGCCTCCTGGGATTTCTGTGTGAGTTTGTTCGGATCCATACCTATGATGCCTCCTATATACGTTTGAAAATCGTGTTCTCAGAGTTTCTTCGCTCCCGCAAGAAAGCGGGTGACATAGAATGACACTTCTTGCCACCCTGATGGAAGTGAAGACTGTTAAACTGGCGCTAAAAAATACTGACAGCACTACCAGAGCTGCTTTCGCAGCCGCTCCACCTCCTGCTCCAGCTGCTCGATACGCTTCAGCAGATCCAGGACAACGCCGATACCGGCCCAGTTGATTCCCAGATCCCGCCGCAGACGCATGATCTTCCAGATCCTCGGAACAACGCTGTCGCGAAAAAGGTACCGCGGCTCCTGTACCTCCGGGTCCAACAGCCCCCAATCCACCAGCCGCTCCACCATGTCCGGATGGAGCCGGGCTAGATCTGCCAGCTGCTCCACCGTGATCAGCTCCCCTGATGGAGCCCAGTGGCGGTAACGATACCGGACGATCTTGTAGTGCACTGTAGAGTTCATGCCGTCTCCTGGGTCAGCCCGTTGCTGCGTAAAGCATACGCGGATGGGCCGTTCCCTGCCCACGGTGCTTCATTCCACCACCCTGGCAGGCAAACACCTTGACAGGTGCCAGCAAAGGAAGAACTCGCTTCAGGAGCATGTTGCCACAAGCTCAAGGCTACCTGGGGTTGAACTGAGACGTTTGGGCCAGTTTGGTAAAAAGTTCCTTTTCCTTTGAACTGAGTTTTTTAGGAACAACGATCTTTAGCCGCGCCAGGAGATCTCCGGCCCCCCCTTCTCTTTTCGGCAGTCCCTTGCCGCGCAAACGCAACCTCTGACCGCTCTGGCTGCCAGCAGGTATCTTCAGGCTTGCGGTGCCGTCCACCAGTGGCACCTGGACTGTGGTGCCCAGAGCAGCCTCCCAGGGGCTCAGCGGCACATCCACCTCAAGATTGTGGCCGTCCAGGCGAAAACGTGGATGCGGCTCTATATGGACCCTGAGATGGAGATCGCCAGGCGGCCCACCTCCCAGGCCACAGCCGCCCTTACCTGGCAGCCGGATACGGCTGCCTTCGGTGACTCCGGCAGGGATCCTGACCTGGTAGGTCTGGACTGTGGGACGCAAAAATCCTTCCGGGTCGGTCTCCTGGGTCTGGAGGCTCACAGACCGGATCGCCCCATGATATGCATCCTCAAGGGGGATGGTAATCTCGGCCTCTTGGTCCTGGCCGCGCATCGACCAGGTCTGCCTTCCTGCCGTGGCCCGACGCCCCCTTTGCCCGCCGAAAAGGGTCTCGAAAAAGTCACTGAAGCCACCGAAGCCAAACCCTTCCCCCGGAGCCGTGCGAAATTCGAAATGAACATCTTCCCAGCCGGGAGGCGGTCTGAAATCCTGGCCCGCCTGCCAATCCGCGCCCAGTTGGTCGTAGCGCTGCCGCTTCTCGGGGTCTTTGAGGACCTCGTAGGCCTCGTTGATCTGCTTGAACTTGTCTTCAGCGCCCTTTTCCTTGTTGACGTCGGGATGGTACTTGCGGGCCAGCTTGCGGTAGGCCTTGCTGATCTCCTCCTGAGAAGCGTTCCGGTCTACGCCCAGGATTTTGTAGTAGTCTTGAAACTTTACAGCCATCGATAATCACCATTCCACGGTCGGCCTTTGGAGGCGTCCGCTCGCGGTGTTTCCCTCCTTCGAATAATGACCAGATCAGTACTGCCGGCTTTAGCCTTCCGTGAATTCCGCATCTATGACGTCCTCATCAGCAGCGGCGCCACCAGAGCCGCCCTGCCTCCCTGCGGCAGATGCGCCCGTTGCTGCCTGCCCATAGGCCGAAGCTGCCAGCCCGTGGGCCGCCTGTTCCAGATCGCTCTTCAGCTGGCGAAGCCGCTCGAGACCCGAGTTATCCTTGACGCCCTGCCGGGTCTCGGCGATGAGCTCCTGGCAACGGGCCCGTTCATGAGCAGACACCCGGTCCCCCAGTTCCGCAACGGTGCGCTCCACCTGATACGCCATGGAATCCGCCTCATTGCGAGCCTCAACCAACTGGCGCTGCTTGCGGTCCTCGGCTGCGTACTGCTCGGCGTCTCGTACCATCCGATCGATTTCGCTCCTGTCCAGGTTGGTGGAGCCGCTGATCGTTATTTTCTGTTCCTTCCCTGTATCCCTGTCGTGGGCGGTAACACTCAGAATACCGTTGGCGTCGACCTCGAAGGTGACCTCAATTTGGGGCATCCCCCGTGGAGCCGGGCGGATGCCTTCCAGCTTGAAACTGCCCAACCGCCGGTTGTCGCGGGCCATCTCCCTTTCGCCCTGGAGCACGACGATATCCACAACAGGCTGATTGTCCTCAGCAGTGGAGAAAACCTCTGTCCGTCGGCAGGGGATGGTGGAGTTTCGTTCAATGAGCCTGGTCATCACCCCGCCCAGGGTCTCAACTCCCAGAGAAAGGGGGATCACATCCAGCAGCAGAACATCTCTCACTTCGCCCCGGAGAATGCCCGCCTGCACCGCCGCACCCACAGCCACCACCTCGTCCGGGTTTACCGACATGTTGGGCTGTTTACCGCCGGTGAGCGTACGAACGAACTCCTGGACCGCAGGAATCCTGGTGGAGCCTCCAACCAGGATGACCTCGTCGATGTCCTTCCCGGTGAGTCTGGCATCAGCCAGAGCCTGCTTCACGGGCCTTATGCACCGCTGGATGATGTCATGGCAGATCTGGTCAAAGCGCGCCCGGGTGATGGTCATATTCAGATGTTTGGGCCCGCTGCCATCCGCAGTGATAAACGGCAGATTGACGGCAGTCTGCATCGTGCTGGAGAGTTCACACTTGGCCTTTTCCGCGGCCTGGTAGAGCCGCTGCAATGCCTGCCGATCCTGCCGCAGATCGATCCCCTGGTCCTTTTTGAATTCATCTGCTATGTAGTCAACCAGTCGCCTGTCCAGGTCATCGCCCCCCAGGTGCATATCACCCGCGGTGGAGCGAACCTCGCAGATACCCCCACCCACCTCAAGAATGGAGACATCAAAGGTCCCGCCGCCGAAATCGAAAACCAGCACGGTCTCCGGTTCCCTATTGTCCATGCCGTAGGCGAGGGCCGCCGCCGTGGGTTCATTGATGATCCGCAGCACATTTAGGCCAGCAATACTACCGGCGTCCTTTGTTGCCTGCCGCTGGGCGTCGTTGAAGTGAGCCGGCACAGTGATCACCGCATCCCTCATCCTTTCTCCCAGGTACCTGCTGCCGTCCTCCGCCAGCTTGCGCAACACCTGAGCGCTGATCTCTTCAGGAGCGTACTGTTTGCTGTTTATGGAGAACCGCACCGCGTTGTTGGGTCCCCGGGTCACCCTGTAGGGAACAATCTTGATCTCTTGCTGCACTTCCTCGTAGGTCCGGCCGATGAACCGCTTGGCCGAATACACTGTCGCCTCGGAATTCAACACCGCCTGCCTGCGGGCTGCCTGGCCGACGAGACGCTGCCCGTCTTCGGTGAAGCCCACCACAGACGGTGTCGTCCTGGATCCCTCGGCACTGGTAATCACCACCGGCTTGTCCATTTCCACAACTGCCACTGCCGAATTGGTGGTGCCAAGATCTATTCCCACCGCCTTAGCCATGGTTCTTTTCCTCCTCAACGACCTGTATGAGGAGCGATTTCCTCCTGCCGCCTGTCAGGTTCGGCCGGCAACCTTCGTGAAGCAGAATTGCAGGCGGTAGACGAAATGCTTTCACTGGTTGAACTCAGCAACATATGGATAGTCGTCATATCCTCTGTCTTCGCGTCTCTCGGAAAAGGTCCTGTCATGGAACAATGCTACCCATCGAGAGCTTTCTTTAAAAAACTAAGACCTGCACGGTCATTTTCAAGGGGATGTTTGGGAAAAACGGTTTTTCTTGGACCTCTCCCGGGCCGAGGACAACCGGCATCAACTCTTTCGTCGGAACAAGTGGCGGCACCAATGAGGCTTCGCTACGGGTAAAAAGAAGGCCTCATTATACGGTGTAAGAAGATGACCAAGCCGAAAACGGGGAATCCACCTGGAACGAGCGGGACCTTGACTAAAATCTCGGCACCAGGACTCACGGAAGCATGGCTACCATGAGATCCCGGTAAAGCCTCGCAGCCAACAGAACCTGCTGGAACGAGACGCACTCGTCCGGCGCGTGGGCCTTTGCCAGTTGACCAGGTCCAAGCAGCACCGGCTTCATTCCGGATGTCCACAACTGGGGAGCATCGGAATGGCTCGGGAATGCCCGGGGGATCCAGGGAAGAACGTGCTTGTTGTAGACAGCTCGCAGGGCTTCCACAACCGGACCCTTTTCTGGCAGTTCGTACCCGGCATGAATGGTGGTCAGGCGCATGGTGGAGTCGATCTGTGAACCCTCGCCGCGGCTCTGCTCGACGATATCTTCCAGGTCGTGGGAGATTTCACCGATCGGGGCATGTGGTGGCAAATGAATATCCAGCCAGGCTTCACACCACTCGGGTACGGCAAAGCCCGCCTGAGTGCTCAAGAGATCCCTGATATTGTACACGCCATCGGGTCGCTCATTCACCATATAGTGAGAAATTTTCAAGAGCAGATGGAGCATACCCTCAACCGGATTCTGATTCCGATTGGCCAGGGAGGCATGGAGTCGCCTGCCCCTGGCACAGAGCTGAATTTCCAGGTAGCCATAGTGGCTCAGACACGGGCTCAGATCCGTCGGCTCGGCAATGATCGCCCAGGGGAAGTGGTAGTCCTCAGCGAGTCGCTCAGCACCGTCGCCCTCTTCCTCCTCACCTACAACCAGGGCCAGGGCCACGGGAAGCTGGGAGGCCCCGGCTTGCCACAGGCTGACATAGGCCTCCACGATAGCAGAGCACCCGCCCTTCATGTCGGTTGCGCCGAGGCCGGAGACCAGGTCACCCTGTTGCCGGTACCCGTACTGTTCAAAATCGTAGGCCGCCACTGTATCCACGTGGCCGATGAAGGCAAAGCGCACATCCGATCCTGACGGCACTACCACCAGGTTGTACCGATGCTCGTCCACAGGCTGGCGCACCACCGGCAGGCCGTATTTTCTCAGGTAGCCATAGAGGAAGTCCAGGATTTCCTCTTCCTTGCCAGAAGGGCTGTAGATGTCTATGAGCCGGCGTAAAAGCCGGCGCAGGCGCTGCGATTGAATGGCTGGACTAAGCTCAATCATGGTTATGGTGGTTCTGATCCCGCCGGGGCTTCGCCCTTTCCTCCTCCTTCTTTTCCGTGAAGTCCCGTTGCTGACTTGCCAGGTTAAGAGTCAGGTAAATGTGTTGTTCAGGATTGCCAAATCCCACCTTTCTGAAGAAGTGGAGCGCCGGCAGGTTGTCCGCCTCGGTGTCCACCAGCAACATCCGTACGCCCCTTTGCACCATGAGCGTCCGGAAATGATTGAAGAGTCTGGCTGCGATACCGTGCCTTCGGAACACCGGGTCTACGCCCAGCCACACCAGGTGCCCATATTTCCAGGCCGAGCGACTCTTGCTGATGGTCGTTCCCAGAGCGAAGCCCACGAGTTCATCCTTGGTCTCCGCCACCAGACAAAACTCGGAATCACTCTGGAACAGAGAGATCACCTCATATTCGTCCCATGTGCGGTAAAGGGTGGGCACCTGTCTGGCGGTGAACAGTTTTTCCCCGAGATGGAACACCGAGGCAAGATCGTCAATTTCCATTTGCCGGATTCCGATGTTCAGCCTTTTTTTCTTCTTCTCCGAGTCTTCCTCTTGGTTCATAGGGTATGATTTCTTCTCCTGATAGGTGTCTGCAAAGTCAGGTTCACGGCTGGCGATTTTCCAGCCCTTCCGCCTGCCCCCGTTTGCTCTCAATCTTTACTGTTAGCTCTTCCAGGCGACTTTGTCAATTGCTACTACGTTACCTGACAACAACCAACTGAAATGACTCACCAGCAGGGAATTGAATATTTTCATAGTCTATAGTACGCTGCGATTGTTGGAGGTGACAAAGGCAAACCTCAAGGGGTGTGTTTGATGAAACCTATCTACCTGGACTACAATGCCACAACCCCCGTTGACCCGGAGGTGGCGGAGGCCATGAAACCGTACCTCCTGGAGCATTTCGGAAACCCCTCCAGCTCTCACTGGTACGGCATCCAGACAAAAAAGGCGGTTGAAAAAGCACGCCGCCAGGTGGCAAAACTGCTCCACTGCAACACCCATGAGGTAGTATTTACGAGCGGCGGCAGTGAATCCAACAACTACGCCATCAAGGGTGCCGCCCTGCTCAGTCGCCCCAGAGGAAATCACATCATCACCTCGGCCATCGAGCATCCGGCCGTCATCGAAGTATGCAGGTACCTCCAGGCCAAGGACTTCCAGGTGACCTACCTGCCGGTTGACCAGTACGGCCTGGTGGATCCGGAACAACTGGAGAGGGCGATCACTGCGCAGAGCATACTGATCACTATCATGCACGCCAACAATGAGGTAGGAACCATCCAGCCGGTAGCTGAAATAGCCAGGATTGCCCGGAAGCACGGCATCGTTTTCCATACCGACGCGGCGCAGTCCGTGGGCAAGATACCCACCAGGGTGGATGAACTGGGAGTTCACCTGCTCTCGGTAGCCGGGCACAAGCTCTACGGCCCCAAAGGAATCGGCGCCCTGTACATTCAACGCGGGGTACGCCTCGAAAAACTCATCCACGGTGCCGATCATGAGCAGAACCTGCGGGCCGGCACAGAGAACGTCCTGGAGATTGTCGGCCTGGGCAAGGCCTGCGAGATTGCCGGGCGGAACCTGGAAAAGAATATGTTCCACATGAAAAAAATGCGAGACCTCCTCTATGAAGGCCTTCAAAAGCACTGGCCTGAAATCAAGCTCAACGGCCACCCGGAGAAAAGGCTCCCCAATACGCTCAGCCTGAGCTTCAGGGGCATCGAGGCCAACACTCTCCTGTCAGAGGCCGAGGAGGTTGCCGCCTCTGCCGGAGCGGCCTGTCACTCAGACTCCGTGGATGTTTCGCGGGTTCTGGCCGCCATGCATCTACCACTGGAAAATGCCATGGGCACCGTACGTTTTTCCGTGGGGAAGATGACCACCGAAGACGAAATCCGCCGCGCAGTTGACATTGTTGGGCAAACGGCGAAGCGACTCCAACCGGTATAATCTGCCGGGTGCAATCATTGCGTGTCGGGACGTTCACAGTCCACTGCGAGTCCCTTCTCGCCGCAGTCCTTCCGGTTCACCCCGCCACATACACAATCCACAAGGCAGGATAGAAAATCGCCCCGTTTTTTAATTGACAGGCTTAGCTTGTGTATATTATTACAAAGTAAAAATTGATAGCACAGAGTCCGGAAGATTTAGAGCCCTTTCCTCAACCCTCATACCTGAACCCCTGAATTGATATTGCGTAAGCGGTCTTTGGCGCACCTTGAGAAAGCCGCGCAGCTTGGGGACCAGGACAGTACACCAGAGTTTGCCTCCGTACGATTATCTACGGAGACCGAAGCTGTTCGGAGTTCGAGCGCCAAAGTGTTATACTTGTGGGAAAGAGGGCAAAGCCCCGCAACGCTTGACACCGTGGAGTTAAATCCGCCACGAGCTGCGCTGAAATGACCAGGCCGGGAGCCTTGGAACGAAGAAGAGCCACCACAGCTTCCGGTATCTGTACGCGGCCAGGGTGTCACGTGTGGGTCAAAGCCAACGTCGAGGGCGAAATAGTGGGATTTCCGGATGGACACCAGCAACAATCAACGGGCAGTAGCGGGTTTTTCGTACTTGAGTTGTCGCCGTCGGGTTATGATTCGGATGTGCCATTTCCTGTTCGCTAGAGTCACGTGAGAGGTTGTTCGGGACCGTGATAGACTTCGCCAAAAATTCGTTCCTGGCATCTGTACGAAACCTGGGAGCGATGCCCCTGTTCGTGTTGCGGAGAACAGGCC